>NZ_JBOHKS010000262.1:0-81971 GCF_050729195.1 Hypericibacter sp. | reverse complement strand
GGCGGTCGCCGCCGCGGCGGCGATCCTCTTCGATTACCTGCAATATGTCAGCGCCAGTTGGGCCGTCGACAAGGCGCTCAACCGGAAAGACAAGCCCAACACCTACAACAAATGGTGGGTGTCCTATCAATGCCGCGCCGCGTTCTTCTGGCTGAAGCAGGTGGCGGCCTTCGTGAGCGCGATCTGCCTCTGCTATATCGTGCTGTTCCCGGCCTGATCGGGCCGGGCCCACGCCGCCGTCAGGCCTTGCGCGTGACGATGCGGAAGAACAGCACGGTCAGCACCAGCACCATGCCCAGCAGCACGAAAGAGGCCGCCGAGCCTTCATTGATGGCGAGGCCGAGGAAGGCGCGCTTATAGGCAAAGTAGCTGAGCAGGTCGGTCGAGATGCCGGGCCCGCCCTTGGTCAGCACATAGACCAGGTCATAGGTCCGGAACTCGTTGATGAGCTGGATGATGATGGCGATGGCCGCGATCGGCCGCAGCATCGGCAGCGTCAGATACCAGAATTGCTGCCATTCCTTGGCGCCGTCCACAGCGGCGGCCTCATAGGGCTCGCGTGGCAACGAGGCCAGCCCCGCGGCCAGGATCAGGATCACGAACGAGACCTGCTGCCAGACATCGATGAACACCACCGACCAGAAGGCGAAGCCGGTGGAGCCCAGCCAGTCGAAGCCCGGATGGCCGAACAGCTCGAACAGGCGGTTGACGATGCCGAGATTGGGCTGCAGCAGCATATGCCAGATCAGGGCAACGCTGACCGGCGACATGGCCATGGGGATCGTGAGCACGGCGAAATAGACGGCCTTGAGACGCACCACGCGATTGAGCATCACGGCGACGCCCAGTCCCAGCAGGAACTCGGCCGTCACGGTGATGCCGGAATATTTGATGGTGAGCCAGACCGAGTTCCAGAAATACTCGTCGGCCATCACGGCCGCGAAATTCTCGATCCCGACGAAGGGCAGCAGCTTCGGATGCAGCAGGGTGAAGCTGGAGATCGAGAGCAGCACCGCATAGACCAGCGGGAATCCCATCACGATGGCGATCACCGACAGGCCCGGGAGCGCGAACTTCCAGCCGGTGACAGCCCACCGGTCCTTCGTTCGCCTTGGCCGCGCCGTTTTAATCGCCAGATCGGTCATGGGTTCCTATGGACTTGAAGGCATCGGCGGAGACCCATGATGGGTCTCCGCCAGCGCCCGGATTGTGCGCTACTGCGCTTTCTTCATCAGGCCATCCAGCCCGTCCGCCGCTTCCTTGAGCGCGTCGGCCGGCTTGGAATCGCCCGAGCCCGCCAGCGAAAGCTGACGGCCCAGCACGTCCTCGTACTGCGCCGAATAGGCGAAGATCGGGAAGGCGTCCCCGCTCGCCACCACGTCCAGCGCCTGCTTGTAGAAGGGGAATTTCGCCAGCACGTCCTTGTTCTCATAGGTGTCGCTGCGGACCGGCGCATGGCCTTCGAGAGCGCGGGCGATCGAGATCTTCTCGCCCTGGACCCAGCTGATGAACTTCCAGGCCGCCTCTTGCAGCTCCGGGCTCTCGTTCTTCGGAATGGCCCAGCCCCAGCCGCCGCTCTCGCCATGCCCGCCCGGCATGACGGCGAGCGCCACCTTGCCGGCGACGTTCGGGCATTTTTCCTTGCTGTCGAGCTGCGGCAGCATCCACCAGTAGGTGACCATGCTGAAGGCCTTGCCGTCGCACATCAGGCGATAGGTGTCGTCGAGCGTCGCCGAGAGGGCGCCCTGCTGGGCGCCGTTCTTGATGTTATCGACATAGAGCTCCAGCGCCTTCAGGCCCTCGGGGCTGTTCAGCACCACCTTGCGGTCCTTATCGAGATAGGCGCCTCCGGCGGAGAAGAGATAGTTCGAGAACTCCATGCTGTTGGGATCGCCACGCTGGCCCTGCATCGCCGCACCGGCAACGCCGGCAGTGGCCTTCATGAATTTGCTGAGCGCCACATAGTCGGCGAGCGAGGCCGGCAAGGCGAGATCCTTGCCGGTCGCGGTCTTGTAAGCCGCCGCCAGCTTCGCATCGGCCAGCAGGTCGGTGCGATAGATGAGCCCCATCGAGTAGTTGTACATGGGGATCATATAGAGCGTGCCCTTATGGTTCCCGACCAGATCGAGCATCGAGGGGAAGAAGGGCTTGAGATCGAATCCGCTCTTGTCGACGAAGGGCTTCAAATCGGCGAGCCAGCCGGCTTCGGGAAACTCGCCGGCCCAGAGGAAGTCGACCTCCAGCACATTGTAGTAGCTGCTGCTGCCGGTGAGCTGCGTCACCAGCTTGTCATGCATCTCCGAATAGACCAGCTTCTGGAACTCGACCTTGATGCCGGTGTCCTTCTCGAACTGCGGCAGCATCGCCTCGATGATCTGCGTCTCCGGCACATCCTCCATCAAGGCGTGGAGCGTGATCTGGTCGGCATGGGCGACCGTCGTGCCCGCCGTCATCAGCGCGGCGAGCGAAATGCCGCCGAGCCAGGCCGTCAAATGTCTAAACCTCATGGGTATCCTCCCTTGTGTCTGATCGATCGACTCTCGTTGCGCCCGGCTTGATTCCGCCGGGCTTGGATCTGGGCCGGTAATGCGGGTGGTCCGAATGCTCTCCTACTTGATCGCGCCGAAGGTCAGGCCGCTGACGAGATATCTCTGGATGAAGCGCGAGGCGATCAGCAGCGGCGCCACGCCCAGCACCACGCCGGCCGACACCTCGGCGATCTGCACGCCGTTCTGTGACTGGAGCCCCGAGAGCGCGACCGGGATGGTGGCGGTGGTCGGTCCGGTCAGGACCAGGGCGAAGAGGAACTCGTTCCAGGCGAGGATGAAGCCCAGCACGCCGGCGGCGGCGAGCCCTGGCAGCGAGACCGGGATCACGATGCGCCAGAAGGCGCCCCAGGCCGTGGCGCCATCGGTCATGGCCGCCCATTCGAGCTCGACCGGCACGCCTTCGAAGAAGCCCATCAGGATCCAGGTGAGGAATGGCAGATTGACGGCGGCATAGGCGATCATCAGGCCCGGCACCGAGTTGGTCAGGCCCGCGAGCCGGAAGATCGCAAAAACCGGCAGCACGATTGCGACCGGCGGCAGCATCTGGGTCGCCAGCACGATGAAGCGGCTCGCCTGCCCGCCGGTGCGGAAGCGCGCGAAGGCATAGCCCGTCATGGCGGCCAGCGGCAGGGCCAGCAAGGTCGAACCCAGCGCCGCCATGAAGCTGTCCTGATAGGCCAGCGCAAAATCGTCCTTGGCGAAGAGCTTGACATAGTTGGCGAGCGTCAGGCCCGGAAAGAGCGAGGTCTGATAGGCCAGCGAATCCGGCACAAAGCTGGTGCGCAGCACCCAGAGCGGCGGCAGCAGGATATAGAGCGAGAACAGCACCAGGAGCAGATGCGGAACGATGTTCCTGCCCTTCCTCATGACGCCTGCATCCCGTTGCTCATCGCACCCCTCCTGCCCTCGCCTCAATCCATCGAGACGCCGCCGCTGGCATTGACCGCCTCGCCGGTGAGGAAGCGCGAGAGGTCGCTCGCCAGGAACAGCACGATATCGGCCACGTCCTCGGGCTCCTCGATCCGGCCCAGCGGCGTCAGCGAGATGTATTCCTGACGCACGGCGTCGGGCGTCATGCCGCGCAGCTTCGCCTCCCAGACGATCTCGCGCTCCTGCATGCCGGTGCGCACGAAGCCGGGACAGACGCAATTGACGCGGATGCCATGCTTCGACACCTCGCGCGCGAGCGCCTGGGTGAAGCCCAGCACCGCGAACTTGCTGGCCGAGTAGTGGGCCAGCAGCGGCGCGCCGACCTTGGCTGCCAGCGACGCGGTGTTGACGATGACCCCCGGGCGATCGGCCTGGCGCCAGCGCCGGACCGCCGCCTGGTCAGTCAGGAACACGCCCTTGGCATTGACGTCCATGTTGGCGTCCCACTCGGCCTCGGTCAGATCCACCACCGGATTCATGGTCGAGATGCCGGCATTGGCGCAAACGATGTCGAGCCCGCCCAGGTGCTTCCAGGCTTCGTCGAAGACCCGGGCGGTCGCGGCCGCGTCCGTCACGTCGAGGGCGGCCGAGAGCGGCTTGCCGTCGAACTCGCGCGCCACGGCGGCCGCGGCGTCGCCGTTCTTGTCGGTCACGAAGACCCGGGCGCCGGCACCCGCGAGCGCCGCCACGATCGCGCGGCCGATTCCGGAACCGCCGCCGGTCACCAGAGCGAGACGGCCTTCGAGCAGCTTGGCGTTGGTCATGATCGATGTCTCCCCAATCCCAGCCCGTCAGTCATTCCGTTCCAGCTTCGGATAGAGCGTTTTCAGGCGTTCATAGGTCTCGCGGAAATTGGCGTAGCTGCGGTCATAGATCGCGCTCTGTGCCGGGCGCGGCTCGAACACGCGCCCGCCCGCCACATAGCGGCTGACACCGGCGAAGGACTTCACCAGCCCCGCGCCGAAGCCCGCCACATAGGCGGCACCGAGGCAGGAGCCCGGATGATGCTCGATCCGCTGCACCGGCCGGCCGATCGCATCGGCGGCGATCTGCAGCCAGAGATCGCTGACGGCGCCGCCGTCGCAGGCGAAGATGCGCTTCACGGCGAGGCCGCGCGCGGTGAAGATCTCGACATGGTGGCGGAAGCCGAAGATCACGCCCTCGAGCGCGGCGCGCCAGATATGGGCCAGGCGATGATGCAGCCCGAGCCCGACGATGGTGCCGCGCGCGTAAGGATCATGCAGCGGCGTCTTCTCGCCGAGGAAATAGGGCAACAGCACCAGCCCCTTGGCGCCGGCCGGGATCTCCGCGGCGAGGCGATCGAGCCAGGCGAAGATCGAAAGGCCGGCCGCCGCGGCCTTGGGCTCCTCGCCCGCCGCCAGCTCCCTGACGATCCATTTGAGCAGGCTGCCGGAGGTCGCGGTGCAGCCATTGCTGAAATAGTGATCGGGAATGACGTGATAGTCGATGAAGAGGCGCGGATCGGTGACCGGCTTGGCGGTCGAGAGCAATATGTCGCCGGCCCCGCCGAATTTGAGCACGAGATCGCCGTCTTCCGCGGCGCCCGCGACATAGGCCGACGCGACATGGTCGGCGCATCCCGCCACGACCGGCGTCCCTGCCGCAAGGCCAGTGGCCGCCACCGCGGCTTCGCTCACCGTTCCGATCAGCTCGTGAGATTTGCGGATCGATGGAAACACGGCTGGATCGACGCCGGCCGCCGCCACCAGCTCGTCGGCAAAACGCCGCTTGTCGAAATCCATCAGGCCGGATTCGAGCGCCCAGTTATGCTCCACATGGCGCGCGCCGGTCAGGCGATAGGCGATGAAATCATAGGAGCCGAACACGGTCGCGATCGACCGGAAGACCTCCGGCTCATGACGCTCCAGCCAGCGCAGTTTCGGCGCCACCAGCTGCTGGTTGATGCTGCCGCCGGTCAGGTGGAAGAAGCGGTCGGGATCGATGGCCTGGCGCATCGCCTCGATCTCGCGCGTCGCGCGAGCGTCGTTCTGCTGAATGCTGTGACGCAGGACGCGGCCGTCTCGGTCCAGGAGAACGACGGCCGGAACCATGCCCGTGACACCCACGGCCGCAATGTCGCGGCCTTTCAGGCCGGTCTGCGCCAGCAGCTCGGCCGTGACCGCCTGGACATTGGACCACCAGAGCTCGGGATCCTCCTCGGCCCAGCTCGCATGATGCGAGATGAGCTCGCTCGGCCGCGACGCGGTCGCCAGCGTCCCGCCCTCGCTATCGATCAGGATTCCGATCGTCGAGGTGGTGCCGATATCGAGGCCGAGCAGAACCGCCATCGGGTTACCGCGACTTTCCAACCAGATCCATGAAGCGCTTCACGCGATCGCCATCGACAGCATTGAAGGTCTTGCCGTCGACCTTGAAATGGGTGCCGACGATACAGCCGTCGCCGATCGAGAGGATCTCTTTCACCGTATCGATATTGACGCCCGTATTGGCGAAGACCGGCGTATCGCCGACGGCTTCCTTGGCCGAGCGCAGATCGCTGGTCGATGCCGCCTGCCCGGTCATCGGCCCCGACACCAGGATCACGTCGGCCAGCGACGAGAACACCGCGCTCTTGGCGCGCTGGGCCACGGACCGGCTGCCGACCGAGGAGGCGAACTCCGCATTGACGTTGAACATCAGCTTCAGGTCGTCACGGCCCAGATTATGGCGCAACCGCAGGGCGCCGGCACAGTCGGGCTCCCAGGTGCCCATGTCGGATTCGAAGACCCCGGTCATGATCTCCCGGCCGAAGCGGGCCTGGGTCGCGGCGCACAAGGCCACCGTGGCCACGGGATCCCACAGATAATCGGCGCCGAACGGAATCTTGATCGTCGGCCGCAGGGCGCCGATCGCGGCCGCCATGGCCGCCAGGCTCTCCGGCGTCGCTTTCAGCAGATAGGGCCGGTCGTTCTCGTTGCCGAACATGACGGCGTCGACGCCGCCCTTCTGCAGGCGCTCGATATCGGCGGCCGCCCCGTCGATGATGGCGCTCATCCCGCCCCTGGCGTCATAGAGCGGCGATCCTGGCAAGGCATGCAGATGCACCATGCCGATGATGGGTTTGTGGCTGCCGAAGGTCTGCTTGAGCATGACGTCGTCTCCATGGAGTTTCGCCGGACGGGCCCCGTCGCCGGGATCTAGGCCCGCCGCGCGATCGCGTTCGTGGTCTCGGGATCGAACAATCTGATTTCGTTGCCGTCCACAAACAGCCTCTGCGCGCTGCCGATTGCGGCGCGGTAGTTGCGCCCCAGCCGCGCCGAGATTTCCTTGCCGGGAATGCCTCGCGGTGCCAGCACCAGGATGACTTCCGCGCCCAGCGCCTCGAGGGCGACGACATCGCCTTCGATCGGCTGCCAGCTCGCGCTCTCCTGCTTCTCATGGAGATCCTCGGATCGGATGCCGAGAATGACGGTCTTGCCGACCCAGGGCTTGACGCTCTGGACATAGGCGTCGGGAACCGTCAGGCGAAGGCCGCCCTTGGCCATGACCGGCGCGCCCGACGGGCCGGCGCTCAATGTCATCTCCAGCAGGTTCATGGGCGGGCTGGCGAGGAAACCGGCGACGAAGGTATTGACCGGATCGCGATAAACCTCGAGCGGCGCCCCGGCCTGGATCATCTGGCCGTCCTTCATGATGCAGATTCGCTGGCCCATGGTCATGGCCTCGACCTGATCATGGGTGACATGGATGATGGTGGTGCCGAGCTGGCGATGCAGCTTGACCAGCTCGAGGCGCATGTCCGCGCGCAGCCGCGCATCGAGATTCGACAACGGCTCGTCGAGAAGAAAAGCGACGGGCTCTCGGACCAGGGCGCGGCCCAGCGCCACGCGCTGCCTCTGGCCGCCTGAGAGCGCGCCCGGCTTGCGGGCGAGGAAGCCCTCGATGCCGAGCATGGCCGCCACACGCTGCACCTGCGGGCCGATCTCGGCGGCGGACCTGCCATGCATCTTGAGACCGAAGGCGAGGTTCTCCGCCACGGTCATATGCGGATAGAGCGCATAGTTCTGAAACACGACCGCGATGTCGCGATCGCGTGGCGCCACGTCATTGACGAGCCGGCCGCCGACATAGATCTCACCCTCGGTGATACTTTCCAGGCCCGCGATCATGCGCAGCGCCGTCGATTTCCCGCAGCCCGAAGGGCCCAGCAGGATCATGAACTCGCCGTCGCGAATCTCGAGGCTGACATCGCGCACCGCAGTGACCGCGTGGCCATAACGCTTCGTGACATGCCGCAGTTCGATCGACGCCATAAGTCCCCGCCACGGCGCTCGCCCGGTTCCGCCGTCTTCCGCGCAGAGTTTCACAATATTGAACAAATAACAACATCTACTCCCAGGATATGTTATAATTTGTGCGAATTATCCCCAAGGCCTGGAAGTCCATGACATCGAGGCACAACGCGCCGGATCCGAAGAAGGATCGCCCGATCGAGGGCGAGGCCGGCCGGATATTGGCGGGCGCGCGCCAGGCCCGGATTGCCGAGATCGTCGAGCGGGTGGGTTTCGTCTCGGTGGCCGAGGTCGCGGCCACGCTGGGTGTCTCCGGCATGACCATCCGCCGCGATCTGGAGCGGCTGGAAGCGCGCAGACTGCTGACCCGCACCCATGGCGGCGCCATGGCCATGGCGGTCGAACGTCCCGATACGGGGAGCCGATCCGAGAGCGTCACACGCGGCGAAATCTACGATGCCGAAGAGCCGGCCTTCGAGCGGCGGCGCCGGCGCAACGCGACCGCGAAGGCGCGGATCGCGCGCGCCGCAGCCGGTCTGGTCGGTGCCGGCGAAACCGTGGCGCTCGATGTCGGTACCTCGACCCTGGCTTTGGCGGAGGAACTGGTCGCCCGCGACGATCTCCGCGTCTTCACCAACAATCTTCGCGCGGCCATCGCCCTCACCCGCAGCCGGAGCCCGGTCTATCTGCTGGGGGGCCAGCTTCGCGGCGCCGAGCTGGCGGTGGTGGGGCCAGCGGCGACGGCCCAGGTCAACGACTACTACTTCGACCGCGTGTTCCTGGGCGTTTCGGGCGTCACCGAAGCCGGTTATTTCGACTATGCGCTCGAGGATTCCGAGATGAAGCGCGCCTTCATCGCCCGGGCCCGCCAGGTGATCGTGCTCTGCGACGGCTCCAAATTCGATCATCGCGCGCTGGCGCGGATCTGTGCGCTCGGCGATGCCGGCATGATCGTCACCGACCGGCCGCCCCCGCCCCATCTGCGCCGCGCCCTCGATCAGGCGAAGGTCGAGCTTCTGGTGGCGGCGCCCTGAGGCGCCGACCCGATACCCCTCCCCTTCCCTGTCATTGCCGGGCTTGACCCGGCAATCCAGTCGCTGGATCCCCGGGTCAAGCCCGGGGATGACACTGCGCTTAAGAGTTCGGATCGTTCAGATTGTCGAGCGGGTAGATCGGCCGGCGCACATGCTTGAAATCGAGCATGGCGTAGTCGGAGGTGCAGACGCCGACCCCGGCGCATTCGATGATCTGCTTCGCTATCGCCTTGAAGCCGGCGCGATAATGGATCCGGCTCTTCAGCATCACATATTTCTTCGCCGTCGGGTCGATGCCGAGCGAGGTGAAGCAGCCGAGATCGAAGGGCTCCAGATGCTTGGAGATGACCACGATCTCAGCCTTGCCCGTATCGAGCACCACCGCCGTCCCCATATCCATCAGCATGCCATGCCAGGCCTTGCCGCGATTGCGGAACTGGCCATTGGAGATGAGCTTGACCGTGCCCGTCACCTCACGCGGCTCGCCCTTGCGGTTGATCGAGGGCATGTCGAGCTTGCCGCCAAGCGGGATCGTGACCGTGGCGCCGACACCGGCCGCGATCATCGTCTTGACCGCCGCCGGATCATGGATCGCGAAGGCCGCCACATCCTCCAGCCCTGAATCGAGGATGGCACCCAGCACCTTCATCGTGTCCATGGTGCCGCCCGAGGCGCAATTGTCGTAATGGTCGAGCAGCACGACCGGAAACTCGGCGGCGGCCTTGGCGCGCGCCAGCGACGCTTCCAGCGGCTCGAGGCGATAGACGAAGGCCTCGCGGTTGGTCCAGGCAAAGTCGAGAAGCTCGTCGCGATAGCGCTTGGCGAGATCCGGATCGTTGTTCGTCACCACCACCGCCGACAGCCCGGCTAGCGAGATGTCGGCATGAGGAAAGCCGGTGAAGAGCGTGGCGCAGAGCGCCCCTTCCCGCTCCATCCGCCTTGTCATGGCCTGGAGATCCTTGTTGGGGAAATCGTCGCTGCCCTGGCGCATGACATGGGGCAGCATCGGCCGGTTGCCCCAGGCCATGGTCGGGCGCGCCTCGCCTTTGAGCATGGCGAAGATCGGCTTCGCCGCGCGCAGCGAGGTCTCGTAGGTGTCGATATGGGGATAGGTCTGGTAGCCCGCGACCACGGTCGCGTTCTCGGCGATGGCCGGATAGAAGTTGGTGTGCATGTCGAGCGAGACGCCGATCGGCAAACGGGGTGCCAGCTTCCGCAGCCGCGACAGCAGCTCGCCTTCGCCATCCTCACGCGAGCGCGTCACCATCGCCCCATGCAGATCCAGGAGCAGCGCATCGCAGCCCTTGGCGACCGCGCGGCAGATCTTGTCGCAGATATATTCATAGGCCTCGTCCTCGACGGGCCCGGAGGGCCAGGCCTCGGCCGAGATCGCGATCTCGAACTCGGCGCCATGCTGTTCCGCCAGATCGATGAAGGCAGCCACGCCCGCGCCCGTCCCCTTCAGGGCCTTGTAGGCCGCCTTGCCTTCGAGCAGCTCGTCGCCGGCCTTGCCGAACCGCGCCAAGGGCGTCGGCACCGGCGAAAAGGTGTTGGTTTCATGTTTCATCGCGGCAATGACGAGACGCATCGGCTCCCCCTCGAAAATCAGGAGACCCGAGCCTAGCGGATGAAGCGGCGCCCGTCTTGTCTCTGATGATCAGACGGCGGGACCATGGGTCGGGTTGGGGTGCTTCTTCAGGCAAAATGCCAGGGCCATGCCGACAGCGAGTGCGATCCCGATACCGGCCACGCAAGCCTCCCACCCCAAACGGTCGAAGACCTGACCCAGCAGCGCCGTGCCGACCAGGCCGCCACCAAAATAACAGGCGAGATAGATCCCGCTGGCAGAGCCCCGGTCGGTGGTCGCGGCCCGGCCGATGAAGCCGGTGGCCGCCGCCTGGGCGAAGAAGGTGCCGATTCCGATCAGGGCCAAACCGATCAGAACGGCAATGATGTTGGATAACAGCAACAGGGGCAGCCCGAGGGCAGCCAGCAACAAGGCGCCGCCGACAGTCTTGCGCGTGCCATGGCGATGAGCGACGCGTCCCGCCAGGGGCGTCGTCAGGATGGCCGGCAGGAAGACGAAATAGACGAAACCCAGCTGCATCGGGCCGATCGCGAGCGGCGCGCGGACCAGCACGAAATTGACGAAGGTGAAGGTGCCGATGAAGGCAAAGAGAATACAGAAGCCGACGCCGAAGCTCGCGCGCAAGGGCCGGTTGCGCAGATGCTCCGCCCAGATCGAGAGCGGCGAGCGCGTCAGGACGGGACGCTCCATCGCAACGGCGCGGCGCAGGCTGACAGCCACCAACAACGCGCCCAGAAGATTGAAGGCCGCGAAGAGGTAGAAGTTCGTGGCCAGGCCCCAATGCTCGGCGACGGCTGCCGACAGCAACCTGCCGAACAGATTGCTCGCGACATTGCCCGTGATATAGGCCGCCGAAGCGGCGACCGCTTCCTGGGCGCTGCTGCGTTCCGCCAGATAGGTCAAGGTCAGCGTGAAGGCCGAGGCCATGCAAAGGCCCTGAAGGATCCGCAGGCCGGTGAAGACGGCGAGGCTCGGCGCCACGGCCAGCAGCGCCGTCGGGATCGAGAGCAGCATCAGGCTGACGAGAATCCCACGGCGGCGATCGATCCTGCGGCTGACCAGCGCGATGCCGAGGCCTGCCAGCGCCATGCCGATCGTGCTGGCATTAACCGCCAACCCCATCGCGGCTGGGCTCACCCCATAGACCCGGGTCAGGGTCGGCAGGATGGCCTGGGTGGCGAAGAGATCGACCACCGTCAGGAAGGCGACGAGACCGATGATCAGGGTTCGGAAGGCAGAGGGCCCGGCGATCGAGGCCAGCATGGCCATCGGCATCGGTGAAGATTTGGCGATCATCGTCATGGTCGTCTCCGGAGAAATGAGCGATCGGCTGTGACGGACAGCCTTGCGTCCACCGCGTCACCAGCCGATCCCATAGGTCCCGCATCGGCGGACCCTCACATCATGTTCGCGTCCATCGGGTCATGGAGCAGATCCGAGGAGAGCAGCACGGCCTGGGTCTTGCCGGTGTTCTTCCACCAGTGCGAGGTGTCGTGACTCTCGACCGCGACATCGCCGCTCTTGTGGATGATCGGCACCGAGCAGGTGCTCGCATATTCGGTCACTTCGCCGCTGACCACATAGATGATCGCCGGACGGTCGGCATGGCTGTGCCAGGGAACGATGCCGCCGGCCTGGATCACGAGCTTGCGCAGGCGGAAGGTGCGATCGTTGATCGCGGCCGGTTCCTTCGACAGATCGATCGAGCCGATGACCGTGTCGGTCACATCCTTGGGCATGGTGGCGCCGGGCTTCTGGCCCTGGCCTGCGGGAACCACCTTGTCGGCCGGGCAGCTGCCGGCGAAAGCCGGGATCGAGCCCGCCGACATCGCACCGGCGACGACGCCGGCCAATGCCAGGCCCCGCCAGACGGCGCGGCTGGTCCTGCTGTTCATGATCATGGAAAGGTCTCCTCTCTTCTCTTGGCTGAATGGGCGGCGTCTTCACCGCGACAACGGCTTGAGAATTGCGGAACCCCGGGCAACACGGAAATGCCGCCGCGCTCTGGTTTCCATAGCGGCCGGTCATGGGCCTGGTTAAGGACTTCGGTCCGCGCCTCGCCCGTCCGGGGGAATCGACGGCGACGGCCTCTCTGTGGCAGGCTCGATTCCCATGACGACTCGATTCGCCCTGGGCCAGCGGCTCGGCCTCACCCGTGCTCAAACCGATCTGTTGCTGCGTTTGCGCACGCCGGAGCGAATTCAGGACTTCATCACCTCGCTCAGCATCAATCACGAGCTGAACGGGGACAGCTGTCTCTCCGTCGTCGGCGTCCTCGATCATCGCCATGCACATTGCATCGAAGGCGCCTTCGTCGCCGCCTGTGCGCTATGGCTGCAGGGCGAGCCGCCGCTGCTGATGGACTTCCATGCGGAAGGCGATGACGATCATGTCGTCACGCTGTTCAAGCGCGGCGATTGCTGGGGCGCGATCTCGAAGAGCAACCATGTCTGGCTGCGCTGGCGCGATCCGGTCTATCGGACCTTGCGCGAGCTCGCGATCTCCTACATCCACGAATATGTGAACGAGTCCAAGAAGACCCTGCGAGCCTATTCACGGCCCTTCGACCTGCGCCGGGTGGCGCCGGAACGCTGGATCACCAACCCGGAGCCCTGCTGGGACGTCGCCGAGGAGCTCGACGGCATCCGCCATTACCGGCTGATCTCGAAGGCGCAGGCCCGGCGCCTGCGCGACCGGGACGATTTCGAGCAGCATCTCGGCCGCCAGGTCGAATTCATCTCGCCGAAGAAGCGGGGCGCCCGGGCCGCCGCCCGATCCTGAACGGCCGGGCATGCCCCCCGTGGCATAAACCGGGCGGCAAAATGACAGCGCAGTTAATCGCCTTCTCGTCCGTGTAGGTCAGGTACCGCAATTCCATCCGGCAGACCGTCAAAGACGGCAGCCCGGGATGCGGGACCGATACTCAGGAGAGAAGAATGAAGGACAAAATCCCAGCTCTCATCTCAAGCGGCCCGTCCGCGAAACGGCGACGGGCCGGACGCATGATGCTGGCCCTCGCCGCCGTCCTGGCAGTCCTGGCCGTCAGCAGCCCTTCCCGGGCTGACGATGACGACTGGAGCCATGGCAACCACTGGAATCAAGGCAATGGAGGCCATGGCAATGGGGGCCATGGTAACGACTGGAACCAGGGGAACGGTGGCAACGGTTGGAACAATGGCTGGAATAACGGCAACAAGCATCATGAGCAGGGCCGGGGATATTATGGAAAGCAGTATCCCAGTTACGGCTACTGGGCGCCTCCGCCGCCTCGTTACTACTATGCGCCGCCGCCGCGCTATTACTACCCGCCGCCGCCCCGGGTCTATTACGCCCCGCCTCCGCCGGTTTACGTCTATCCGCAGCCCGGCTTTCAGGTGGTGATCCCGATCCAGATCGACTGACGTACTGATCGCTCGTATCAGGAGACCCGGTCCATGGCGAGCTTCGGCGCCGCCTTGGACTGGGTCTTTTTCATGAGGGCCCGGCGCGACGCCACCGCCAGCGTGACACCGAGCGCCACGATCAGCACCCACCAGGCAGGCCTGATCCCGGCGGCGAAGCCGAGATTGGCCTCGAGCACCTTGAGGGCCGGCGCATGGGTCGCGACCGCGTACCAGCCGGCTTCGGTCAGAGCGGTCGCAATCGCCGACAGGCCCGCGAGCCCCAGCAGCGACGGGATGCTGCCGATCTCGCCGAAGCGATCCCAGAGCCGGTAGCCCATCAGCCAGAGGAAAAAGCCGGACATCAGGGCCGCGGGGTAGACATTGAGCTTCGCCTGCATGAAGAAATGGATCAGGGCCAGCACGCTCACCAGATAGACGATCCGATGCAGGGCCTGCCAGCGCTTGCCGCCCAGTCGGCGCACCCAGCCATCGGTCGAGGTGATGGCGAGCAGCATCAGTCCGAACAGCGCCACGAAGCCGATGGTGAGATAGATCCGCAGCCAGATCTCGCTGACGACGCGGATCAGATTCCAATTCTGATCGACGATATAGAGCCCCAGATGCAGGAGCCCATAGGCGAAGGTCGCGACACCCAGCATGCGGCGGACGAGGATGAGCGGCGCCCAGCGGAACAGCTTGCGGGCCGGGGTGATGGCGAGGGTGATCAGCAGGAACCGCACCATCCAGAGCCCGGCGAAATGGATCGCGGTGTTGAGGGGGCGTGCCCCGAGATCGTGCGTCAGGGCCAGCCAGGCGAGCCAGGCCGCCGGCAGGAACAGGCCGATGAAGACGAGGAGCTTCAGAAGCGACAATCGCCCCGCGCGGTCGTACCAAGGCGCCATGGGTCCAGGCTCTCTGCCGTTTGCGAGTCCCCCGCGCTGGTTTCGGCGGGCCAGCCTTAATTGGCGCGGAACGCACTGGAAATCACCACAACTCTACGTGAGATCGGCGCGAGCCGCACCCCGCCATGTTGGCAGGAGCGCCTCTAAACCCCTGCGCCAGGGCCCTGTCGGCCTCGCGAGCGAAGTCCCCGATCGAACCTGGATCAATTGTCGGGTGGCGGATGATCGGGATCGTTATCCGGGCCGACATCGCTCGTGGTCCAGCCGATCAGCAGCAGGACCAGCCAATGCGTCTCATAGGATTCGCCGTATTCGGGCGTGGATGAAGCGACCATCTTGCCGTCGGCGACGTTGTATCCGACGGCCGCGAATTTCGCGAGCCCCAGCCGCCGGTCGCGTTTGAAGAGCGCGATCTCCGGTGTGACGGCCTGCCCTGCCAGCGGGATCGGCAGGGTCATCTGCGGAATGCCGATCAGCAATGCATTCTGGTCCATGGAGAGGGCGCCCGCCCGGATCTCGACGATGTTCTCGGCCTTGGCCTTGTCGTCCACCAGCAGGCTGCCATGTTCGAGCAGATGTGCGCGGATCGCCGCGATCGCATATTTCGCGTCGACGCCGTCGAAGTTCGTCGCATCGACGAAGACCTTGGTGCCGGTCGGCATCTGCAGCGCCAGTTTGGTCGCGGCCCGCTCGGCCGCCGTCGATATCAGCAACTGCTCGGTCGCGGTCCGATCGGGATTGGACTGACGTTCGGTGGTGCAACCGCAAAGCGCCAGCGCCGCCACCATGCAGGGGAGAAGACATCGTTTCATTGCCTTGAGGATAGGAGAGTGGCGCCACGCTGACGCCCCTGCACGAGGTGGCAAAGCTGTGGCTGTCGAGCCTCAACATGAGTCGATTTTCAGGGAACCAATTCGAATCAGGCTCTAAGGCATCAGAACGCTCGACCCGACCGTGCTGCGCGATTCCAGTTGTCGGTGAGCTTCGGCCGCGTCGCGCAGCGGAAAGGTCTGATGCACCTGGACCATCACGCGGCCCGAGACGATCTCGGCAAACAGCGCATCGGCCGCCTGCTCGAGCTCCTCGTGCGTCGCGATATAGTCGAACAGCACCGGCCGGGTCGCCGTGAGAGAACCGTGGCCGGCGAGGTCGGACAGCTTGAAATCGGTGATCATGCCGGAGGACTGACCGAAGCTGACGAAATGCCCGAGCCTGCGCAAACATTTCAGCGAACCGCGATAGGTGTCCTTGCCGACCGAGTCATAAACGACATGGACACCCTTGCCCTCCGTGATCTCGGCGACGCGTTTGGCGAAATCCTCGGTCTTGTAGTTGATGACATGGGCGTAGCCATGCCGGCGGGCCAGCGCGGCCTTGTCGGCCGAGCCCACGGTGCCGATCGCGATGGCGCCCAGGCCCGCGAGCCACTGGCCGGCAATGAGACCCACGCCGCCCGCCGCCGCATGGAACAGCACATGCTGGCCGGGATGCACCCGGAAGGTGCGATGGAGAAGATAATGCGCGGTCAGACCCTTGAGCATGATGGCGGCCGCCACCTCGTCGCTGACGCCGGGCGGCAGCTTGACCAGCCGCTCGGCCTTCATCACGCGCGTCTCGCGATAGGCGCCCAGCGGCGTGGTGTAAGCCACGCGGTCGCCGACGGCGAGCTCCTTCACGTCCTTGCCGATCTCCTCGACGACACCGGCCGCCTCGCCGCCCGGAATCATCAGCTGGCCCTCGGGCCAGGGATAGAGACCGGATCGGAAATAGGTATCGAGGAAATTGACCCCAACCGCCGTCTGCTTCAGCAGGACTTCGTCCGGACCGGGACGGCCCGTGTCGACCTCGCGCCAGGCCAGGACATCCGGACCGCCGGGCTTGGTCGCGACGATTGCCATCGACATGGACGTCACCTCCCTAGCGCCGGCTGCGGGCCCTAGCTATGGGACCATTCCCAATAGAGCTTGCGGGCGAGCTGACCCATGGGGCCGAACTCGAACTTCCGGTCGTCGAACGCCATGATCGGCATGACCTTGGACATGTTGCCGGTCGAGAACACCTCGTCGGCAGTGCGAAAGTCGTCGATGCCGAGCACCGTCTCATGGACCTTGGTGCCGGCCTTGCGCAGCAGCTGGATCACGCGTTGGCGCGTCACGCCGTTGAGGAAGGTCCCGTTCGGGATCGGCGTGAAGACCTCGCTTTTACGCGCCAGGAAGATGTTCGACGTCGCCAGCTCCGCGGCATTGCCGTTGGCGTCGCAGCAGATCGCGTTGTCGAAGCCCTTCGCCTTGGCCTCGCGCAGCATCCGCGCATTGTTGGCATAGAGGCAGGCGGCCTTGGCATTGACCGGCATGGTCTCGATGGTCGGGCGCCGGAAGCGCGTCGTCGTCATGGTGAAACCCTTGGGCGGCGACATCGGGATTTCTTCCAGGCAGAGCGCGAAGGTCGTGGACTCGCCCAGCGGCGGCACCGACATGAACCCGCCCTCCTCCGCCCAATACATCGGGCGGACATAGAGCGCCGCGCCCTTGGAGAAATGCCGGAAGCCGTCGCGCGCGATCTCCGCGATCTCCTCCGCCTGCAATGTCGGAATCAGCCCGAAGGCTTCGGCGGAATCGCAGACCCGGCGGCAATGGAGGTCGAGGTCCGGAGCCACGCCTTCGAAATAACGCGCCCCGTCGAACACCAGCGAACCCAGCCAGGTCGCATGCGAGCGGGCGCCCAGGATCATGGTGTTGCCCTGCTGCCAGCGACCCTCGAAATAGGTCCAGGTGTTCGGTTGGTTGCCCATGGGCTGGCTCCGTCTATCGAATCTGGTCAGGTCGCAACGTGAAACTGCGGGTCAGTGGACCGCGGCGTACATGATCCGCTCCTCGGTGGCTTCGGCCGGCGTGAACTCTTCCACGATGCGGCCCTGGCGGCAGACGAGGATGCGATCCGAGATATTCAAGATCTCGGGAAGATAGGACGAGATCACCATCACCGCCAGCCCGTCATCGGCCAGCTTGTTTATCAAATGATGGATTTCAGCGATCGCCGCCACGTCGACACCGCGCGTCGGCTCGTCGAAAATCACCAGGCGCGGCTTCTGGATCAGCCCCTTGCCGATCACGACCTTCTGCTGATTGCCGCCGGAGAGCTCGATCACGCGGGCGTTGGGATCGATGGCTTTGATGGTGAGCGTCTTGGTCCAGTCCGCCGCCAGCTCCTTCATCTCCGAGCGGCTGATGATCGGCAGGCGGTTGAGGCCCGCGGCCAGCAGGCCAGAATAGAAATTCTCGGCGATCGACATGGTCTCGAAGAAACCCTCGGTCTTGCGGTCCTCGGTCACATAGACGATGCCGTCCTTCACCGCCGGGCTCGGCACGTTGTAGCGGACCGGTTTCCCCTCCAGCTCGATCTCGCCGCCACCCAGGAAATCGCGCTTCAAGATGCCGGCGATGATCTTCGCCGTCTCGGTGCGACCGGAACCGATCAGGCCGAAGACGCCGGTGATCTGCCCGTCATAGATCGAGAAGGAGGTGTTGCGAACGACAGCGCCCATGGAGATGTCCTGGACACTCAGCACCTTGGCGCCGGGCATCCGGGCCCCCTTGCGCTCAGCCCGCCGGCGATAGAGCTCGTCCGACATGGTGCGGCCGACCATGGCCCGCACGATCTTCTCGCGGTCGAAGCTCGAGGTCGCGTCGGTGACGACGCGCTCGCCGTCCCGCATCACGGTGATGCGGTCGGAAATCAGCAACGCCTCCTCGAGCGCATGGCTGATGAAGACGATCGAGACGCCGCGCGCCTTGAGACGGCGGATGAGGGCGAAGAAATGCCGCTTCTCTTCCGGCGTCAGAGATGCGGTCGGCTCGTCGAAGATGATGATCCGTGCGTTTAAACGGACAGCGCGCGCGATCTCCACCATCTGGCGCTTGGCGGCGCCCAGGGTCGCGACCGTGGCGGCGGGATCGACCGTGAAATTGAGCGACTGCAGGAACTGCTGCGCCGCGATGGTGATACCGCGCAGCCGGTTCAGGAACTTCTCGTCGCCGAGATAGAGATTCTGCGCCACCGTCATGGAGGGAACCAGGCTGGTCTCCTGGAACACCATGGCGATGCCCTGCTTCAGGGCCTCGGCCGGGGTGGTGAAGCCGATCGGCGCGCCGCGATAGAGCATCGTGCCCTCGGTCGGCTCGACCACGCCCGCCATCATCTTGGTCAGGGTCGATTTGCCGGCGCCGTTCTCGCCCACCAGCGCATGGACCTCGCCTTCCTGCAGGTCGAAATCGACCGACTTCACGGCCGGGATGCCGCGATAGGCCTTGGTCACCTTGCGCATCTCGAAAAGCGCGGTCACAGCGCGGCCCTCCCCGCGCCCGGCGCCGCGCCGACGGCGACGATGGCGTGGCCCCCCTTGGAGGCGGCCAGCACGCGGCCGCTGACCTCGATGACGCTGGTGATGCCATGGCGGCCGCCATTGGAACGGCTATGGAAGCTTTCGACCGGCTGCAACGCTTCGTCGAGCTTGACCACGAGCCCGTAGGAGCGGCTGGGCGCCCAGGGTTTGCGGATGCCCATGGTCCTGACGCTGCCGCATTGCAGCGGCTCGAGGAAGCTGACGCCCGAGGAAAGCGAGGGGGCGATCCAGAATTCGCGATCGATATCGCGCATCATGTCGGTGCGATAATCGTTCTCTTCCAGCACAAACTCGATCAGGCGATTGCGCGGCGCGAACAAGGCGAGCCAAGCGCCGCCATCGGGCGCCGGTGCCAGCCGCGACGGATAGCCGGGAAGCTTCGAGAGAACCGGCTGGGCCTGCCCGCGGCCATCGGCCGAAAGACGCAGCAGGCGATGGCGCCAGGATTCGGAGATCACCAGCCGATGGTCGGGCTCGACCAGGATTCCGTTGGGCCACGCCAAGCCGTGGGCGAGACAGGTTTCCGTGCCAGTCTCGAGATCGATCCGCCAGACCGAGCCGCTGGCGGCCTTCCCCATCAGATCGACCACCCAGTTGCTGGCGCGATGTCTCGCGGAGCCCTGCGTTACCAGGATGCTGCCCGGATGCGGCATGGCCAACGCTGTCGGGCAGACCAGACGATCCGGCCCGACCGATTTGAGCTCGCGCCCCTCGAGGGCGCCGCCCTTGAATTGGATCCGTCCGTCATCGAGGCCGATCGCGAGTCCGCCGTCGGGCGTGGCGGCCAGGGCCGTCACGGCGCAGCCGAACTGCGCCACCATCTCCGGGGTGGAGGAAAGTTGCCCCAGCGGCACCGCGAGCAAGGTGGAACCGCTGGAGAAATGCAGCCGGCCGTCAGCCACGACCAGATTGTCCGGCGCTTCGACCGCCAGCAGCGCCGCCGCATCGTCCAGCGCCGTGTTCGGCTTCAAGGCGCCATCCATCGGCGGGATGGTGACGGCCTTGCCGCGGAAAGGATCGAGCAGACGATTGATGAACATCAGGCCTTGCCTCCCCAGTAGGAGGACCAGCCCGTCCAGTTCGGGTCGGCGCCTTGGATCCGATAGCGACCGATACGGTTGTTGAGGATGCCGCCGATATAGAGATAGCCCTTATGCTCGCGCATCGAGGTCACCATCGGGTGGCTCTCGCCGCCGAGATCGCCCAATGCTTCGAGGATGCGGCCGCTCTCGTCGAACTTCACCACGCCGCCGGTGTTGATGTTCGGGAACAGCCATTCGTCCTGCGGCAGGCGGCGCGTCATGCGCTTGCGCATGCCGGGCTTGCGCAGCGCCAGGTCATAGCTCGGCGTGCGCATCCCGAGCCAGGCCATCCAGTAGGTGCCGTCCGAGGCGCGGTTGATATTGTCGGGATAGCCCGGCATGTCGCGGATCACGCATTCGAACTTGCCCTTGTTGGGCCCGTCGAACCAGTAGCGATGGACGCGGCAGGCCCAGGATTCGGCCATGAAGAGCGACTGCCCGTCATGGGCCATGCAGACCCCGTTGGCGTAGCGCAGGCCGCTGAGCAGGGTCTTGGTGCTGCCATCCTTCGGATCGTAAACCAGCAACCGTCCGGTGGGCCGCCCCTCGATGCTGTCCAGCGCCCAGTCATGCGCGTCATAGCGCGTGGTCGAATCCGTGAAGAAGATCCGGCCATCGGGCGCGATGTCGCAATCGTTGGGATCGCGCAGCCTCGCATCGTCCAGGATCGAGGTCCAGGAGCGGTTGGTCTCGGTCGAGAGCTGCGTGACCTTGCGATCCTGGTCGATCGAATAAAGGCCCATGGCGCCGACGCAGGTCTTGATCGCGCCGTCGCGGTCGATGGCGAGGCCCAGCGGGAAGCCGCCGATATGGGCGAAGACCTCCGAGCGCTTATAGTCCGGCGCCAGATAGCGGACGATCTCGCCATGGCGGGTGCCGGCATAGAGATTGTCCTGCTGGTCGAGGATCACGTCCTCCGGCCCTTCCAGCTCGCCGAGGCCGATCGGCTCCGCTTTGGAAAGCTTGTCGGAGAGAGCATAAGGCGTTCCCGAGCCCGGCAGCGCCGACTGGGTCTCGCCCATCTGGTGATGGATCGGCGTGACATAGATCTCGCTCAAGACCTTGTGCCGGTTCTTGAGCCAGCGGATGTCGAGCGTGACCGCGGCGCCCAGCAGCAGGCCCAGCACCATCTGGTTGAAGCCGGTGCCGAAACCCAGGCGGATGAGGCCGTTGGTCATCACCAGCACGATGATGGCGCCCATGACCGCCTTGGCGATCGAACCGCGACCGCCGCCCAGGCTGTTGCCGCCGACCACGACGGCCGTCAAGGCTGCGATCTCCATGCCGGCGCCCGTTCCCGGCCCCGCACCGCTCAGGCGGCAGGCGATCAGGAAGCCGGCGAGGCCGCAGCAGAGGCCGGAAATGACATAGGTCAGGAAGACGGTGCGCTTGACGCGAATGCCGGAATTGTAGGCCGAGCGCCGCGAGCCGCCGACCGCGAGAATGTGCCAGCCGGGCCGCGAGCGGGTCATGGCGATATGGGCGACGATCGCGATGACGGCGGCGGCGGCCACGGCGATCGACGGACCGTTTGGCGCCATGTCGCCGAAGATGGAGCCGTCGCCGACGAAATCCCAAAGATCCGAGGAGGCCTGCGAGGTCTGGATCTGGGTGTTGTAGTCGATCACCAGGATGTCGAATCCCGCACGACCGATGATCAGCGTGACCAGCGTCGTCAGGAAGGCGCGCAGGCGCATATAGCCGACCAGATAGCCGTTGATGCAGCCGAAGATCAGGCCGGTCAGCATGGCGGCGAGGAAGGCCACCCAGACCGGCTGGCCCCAGACGAAGAAGCAGGCGACCGCGGCGAAATTGGCGAGGGCGAAGATCGAGCCCACGGAAAGATCGATGCCGCCGCCCAGCACGACGATCGTGAGGCCGACGACGACGATGGAGAATTCGCCAAGCTGGCGCGTGGAATCGCTCAAGGAGGACGGCAGGAAGAAGCCCGGAATGGCACTCCCGAAGGCGACGATGGTCACGACCAACGCGACGAAGGGAATCGCATTGTCGGTCCAGCGCTTGGTCAGGATCTCGCCGATCAGATGATCGGGAATATAGTTGTAGCGCAGGCGGAGCGCCCGCTCTCGCAAGGTCATGAGCCGATCCGGTTGGGAAAAGCGGGAGCGGCCGGCCTATCGCGGCCGCTCCCCTTATCGAAGATGCGTCAGTACTGTCCGGCCTGCAGAGCCTTCACGTCCCAGCAGGTGGTCGGCTTCAGGTCGGCCTTCGTGGTCGCCTTCTCCAAGGTATAGATATAAGTCTTGGAGGTTCCCGCCGGCTGACCGCTCTGCAGCAGGAACTTGATGATCGCGTTCATGTCGCGCGACTGGTTGGCCAGATCGGTCATGACGACGGCACCGAACGTCCCGTCCTCGAGCGCCTTGCAGTCGACCATCTCGCCGCCGCCGGTCGTCACCAGGAAGACCTTGCCGTCGAGCTTGGCATCATGGATCGCGGCCGAAGCGCCCGTCGCGTCACCATCCCAGAAGTCGATGATGGCGCAGATATCGGGATTCTGCTGCAGCATGGTCGTGGTGACGTTGCGCGACGTGGTCGGATCCCAGTTCGAGAACGGCTTTGCGACCACCTTGAATTCGGGGTGCTTCGCCAGGACCTTCATGATGCCGTTATACTGATAGATCGAGGAGGCGTTGGCGGCGTCGCCCTGCACCAGGCCGATCTTCTTCGAGGAATTCTCGCCGCAGCCCGTGACAGCCGCTTCGGCCTCGAGCTGGCCCAGCCGATCCCAATCGCTGCCGACGAAGGCGTCGGCCGGATAGTTCATCGGGTTATCGATCAGGACCACAAAGATCCCATCCTTCTGCGCCTTCTTCAGCAGCTTGGAATAGGAGTTGAGGTCGGGCGAGTGGACCACCAGCACGTCCGGCTTCTGGCTGCCGGAGATCAGGTCGGTGATGGCCTGGGCGCCCGCACTGGTGTCCCAGTTCGGATCGCGGGTCTCGAACGTGCCGCCCCAACCCTCGACTTCGCGCTTCAGATAGGCCGACCAGCCCTGGGCCAAGTCGAAGCCCATCGCCATCGGCACCAGCACGACGCGCTTGCCTTCCAAGGCCTTCTGATAAGCGGCCGGCCCCGCATCGTCCTGGGCATTGGCCACGCTATTGACGGCCACCGTGCCCAGCAGCGTCAGGGCGACGGCAGTCAGCATTCCCTTGAGTTTCATGATGCACTCCCTTTCCTGTCAGATGATCTTTTGTGCGTGCCCGCTTCAGATGTCGCCTTGCTGCGCCGTTTGCTCGTCGCGTGGATTCAGCAGGCTGTCCACGATGATGGCGATCAGCAGGATCGTCGATTTGATGAGGTTCTGATAGACGTTGGAGAAGTCCAGGATGGTCATGGCGTTCTGCATGATGCCGATCAGCAGGGCGCCGACGACGACGTTGCGCATGCCGCCCTTGCCGCCGGAAAGCCCGATGCCGCCGATCACCACCACCAGGATCACGTCATAAAGCAGGGTCGAATTGACCACGCGGACATTGATGCTGTGCAGGCTCGATGCCGTGAGGATGCCGGCCGAGAAGGCGATCAGGGCGGAGATGACGTAGCGCAGCACGGTCATCGGCCGGACCGGGATGCCCATGTTGCGCGCCGCCAGGAAATTGTCGCCCATCAGATAGACGTAGCGGCCCCATTTGGTGAAGCGCAGGAACAGGAAGGCCAGGAAGGCGGCACCGGAGAAAATGAACACCTCGACCGGGATCTCGCCCAGGTTGATCTGGGCGAACTGGTCGATCCGGCTCGGCAGTTGCCCGAGCTCGTTGATCCAGTTCCCCGCCGGCACCGGGGTCGCGTCCTGCGCGATCAATTGCGAGCGGCAGAAACCGTAAACGAAGGCGCCGCTGGCCAGGGTCGCGAAGATCGCCGGCACGTCGGCATAGGCCACCATGAAACCGTTGATGAGGCCGATGGCGACGACGCCGGCGAGGGTCAGCGCCAGGGCCTCGCCGCCGGACACGCCGTTCTGCAGCATCTGCAGATACCAGGCGACCGACATCGCCATGATCGCGACCGCCGAAAGGTCGATGCCGCGCCCGATGATCACGATTCCCATGCCGACCGCGAGGATGCCCAGCACGCTGACGCTGCGCACGATGGCGATCAGATTGTCGGCCTGGAGAAAACCCGGGAGCGCGATCGAGCAGGCGATGAAGACGGCCAGCGCCAACGCGAAGACGATCCGCTCCTGAGACAGGTTCTTGAAGAGATTCACTCGCGCCAAAGCTGTCGACCCTGCTTCCCCTGTTTCGACCGGGGGCTGTCTTTTTCGGGCCCCGGAGGAACAACCGGGTCGAGCCCCTCGGTGAGACCGGCAGCGATGTTAGTAGAGGACTTTGGCGGGCGCCAGGGTCAGGACCGACAGACCCCCAGGATTTCCGGGGGTTAGGCATGATTCTGGGCCCAATCCGGTGAGACCGGTTCCGGGTGGCGGTTCGGCCTGGCGGCACCCCTGGCGAGGGGTCACGCCTGCTCGACCGCCCGGGCCACCGCCTCCCCCATTTCCCGGGTCGAGGCCTTGCCGCCCATGTCGGGCGTGAGGTTGTTGCTCGCGGCCAGGACGGAAACGAAGGCGCGTTCGACCGCGGCCGCCGCCTCGGCATGGCCCAGATGCTCCAGCATCATCGCGCCCGACCAGATCTGTCCGATCGGATTGGCGATGCCCTTGCCCGCGATGTCGGGCGCCGAGCCATGGACCGGCTCGAACATCGAGGGATGCTCGCGCTCGGGATTGAGATTGGCCGAGGGCGCGATGCCGATCGTGCCCGCGATGGCTGGCCCCAGGTCCGAAAGAATGTCGCCGAAGAGATTGCTCCCGACCACCACGTCGAAGCGCTGCGGATTGCGCACGAAATGCGCGGTCAGGATATCGACATGGTACTGGTCGGCGCGGACCGCCGGATAGCTCTTGGCCATCGCCGCGAAGCGCTCGTCCCAGAACGGCATGGTATGGATGATGCCGTTGGACTTGGTGGCCGAGGTCACATGCTTGGCCGGACGGGTTTTGGCGAGCTCGAAGGCGTAGCGCAGGATCCGGTCCACGCCATGGCGGGTGAAGACGCTTTCCTGCATCGCCATCTCGCGGTCGGTGCCGGCGAAGAGGCGGCCGCCGATCTCGGAATATTCGCCCTCGTTGTTCTCGCGCACGATCCAGAAATCGACATCGCCGGGCTTCACATCGGCCAGCGGCGAGCGCACGCCCTGCAGCAGCTTCACCGGGCGCAGATTCACATATTGCTGGAAGGTCCGGCGGATCGGGATCAGCAGGCCCCAGAGCGAGACATGGTCGGGAACGCCGGGGAAGCCGACGGCGCCCAGGAAGATCGCGTCATGCTTCGCGATCTGCTGGAGCCCGTCCTCCGGCATCATGCGGCCGGTCTTGCGGTAGGTCTCGCAAGACCAGTCGAAGTGATCCCACCGGAATTCGATCCCGAAACGGCGCCCCGCCGCATCGAGCACGCGGATCCCTTCCGGCACGACCTCCTTGCCGATGCCGTCGCCTGGGATGACGGCGATGCGATGTCGGGCTGTCATCCCTGCTGACGGAGCCAGGCTTGCGCGTCGTCGAGCGTCTTGCGGAAGCGGCTGATCATCTCCTCGATCTGCGCCGCATCGATGATGAGCGGCGGGCAGAAGGCGATGCTGTCGCCGATGGCGCGGATGATGAGCCCGTGGTCATGGGCGCGCTCGAAGACCCAGCTTCCCACCTTGCCGATCGGATCGAACGGCTTCTTGGTCGCCTTGTCCGCCACCAGCTCGACCGCGGCGATGAGCCCCATGCCGCGCACCTCGCCCACCAGCGGATGATCGCTGAGGCGCCGCAAGCCGTTCTGCAGCACCGGCGCCATCGCCGCCGCATTCTGGATCAGCTTGCGCTCCTCGATGATGTTGAGATTCTCCATCGCCACCGCGAGCACGACCGGGTGTGCGCTGGCGGTGAAGCCATGGCCGAAGGATCCGATCTTGTTGCTGTTGTCGGCCACCGCCTGATAGATGGCGTCGGTGAACAGGATCGCCGCCAGCGGCTGATAGGAGGAGGTGATCGCCTTCGACAGCACCATCATGTCCGGCTTGATGTTGAAGGTTTCGCAGGCAAAGGTCTTGCCGGTGCGCCCGAAGCCGTTGATGACCTCGTCGGCGATGATCAGCAGGTCGTATTTGCGGCAGACCTTCTGGATCTTCTCCCAATAGGTCTTGGGCGGCACGATCACGCCGCCCGCCCCCATCAGCGGCTCGCCGATGAAGGCCGCCACCGTGTCGGGGCCCTCGCGCAGGATCAGATCCTCGAGGTCCTGGGCCATGCGCGTCGCGAAATCCTCCTCGCTCTCTCCGTCGCGCCCGAAGCGGTAATAGTGCGGGCAGGAGGTGTGCAGGATGTTGGCGATCGGCAGGTCGAAATCGCGGTGATTGAGCGGCAGGCCCGTCAGGCTGCCCGAGGCGATCGTGATCCCGTGATAGGCCTTGATGCGCGAGATGATCTTCTTCTTTTTCGGGCGGCCGATCGCGTTGTTGTAGTACCAGACCAGCTTGATGGCGGTGTCGTTCGCCTCGGAGCCGGAGTTGGTATAGAAGACCTTCGACATCTTGACGGGCGCCATCTTGACGAGGCGCTCCGAGAGCTCGATGCCCGGCATATGCGATTTGTGGCTGAAGGAGTGGTAATAGGGCAGCTTCTCCATCTGCGCCGCCGCCGCCTTCGCCAGCCGCGGCTCGCCGAACCCGATCGCGACGCTCCAAAGCCCGGCCAGCGCCTCGATATATTCGTTGCCCTGGTCGTCATAGACATAGATGCCCTTGCCGCGCTCGATGATGCGCGGGCCGACCTGCTCATGCCGGCGCGCATTCGTCACCGGATGGAAGAAATAGGCGATGTCGCGGGCGGCGGGGGAATTCGGAATGGTATCCATCGGGTGGGTCCAGTTCGAGGGTTTGAGTAGGGTCTGGGTTTCCGAGGGCCCGGCGGGACCTCGTCACATCGGTTCCAGGCTATCAAGGCTGCAGAGACGATCGAGCCGCCGGCGCAGGGCCTGGGCCGCCTCGATGTCGATTTCGGTGAACCTGTATATATCGCCAGGCCGCGATTGGGCCAGTTTCCAAAATGTCGCCGTTGGCACGGTGTAAGGATTGATGAACCCCCCGGTGCTGGGGGCATCGTTCACCAGGATGATCGGCGTCTGGCCAGCCAGGTTGATGGCCCCCAGGGGATAGCCGTGATCCAGTATATTCGAAGGGTGCTGCCCATGTTCCGGGCGCTTGTCGTAGGCGCGCGGTGCGAAGGTGAACTCCGGCCCGGTCAGGCGCAGGCCTGTCCTGTTACTCTTGGCCTGCAGCTTCCAGTCGCTGGCAAAGAACCGGTGATGGCCCTCCTCGTCGATCCAGTCGTCATTGGGCCCGCGGACGACCTCGATCTGCCAATCGCGCCGCGCCCGGATGTCAGGCCGGTGATCCGGACGGACCTTGCGCCGCGGCACGGCTCTGCCCTTGCCCACCGGCAGCGACTGGCCGGCCTTGACCGCGTAGCCCTCCACCCCACCCACGCCGGCCATGTGGAAGGTCGACCGCGAGCCCAGCACCGGCGGCGTGTCGATCCCACCGGCAATCGCGATATAGGCGCGGGCCCCCACCGCAGCCGATCCCAATGTCAGCACCTGCCCCGGCTGGACGGGGACGCTGGTCCAGTTCTCGATCGGCTCGCCGTCGAGCTTCGGCTTCATATCGGCGCCGGTCACAGCGATCACCGTGGCCCTGTCGAAACGCAGCGAGGGCCCGATGAACTGGCATTCCAGCGCCGCCGATTCCGCCTCATTGCCCACCAGGAGATTGGCCAATCGGAATGACCAGGAATCCATCGGCCCCGAAGGTGGGAACCCCTGCTCCCAATAACCGATCCGACCGGGCAGATCCTGCACCGAGGTCTCCAGGCCAGGGGCAACGACGCCGATCATTGCGCGGCTTCCCGCTGCGGCGGCGCGATTTCGGCCAGCCAGGACTGGTAGCCGCGGATGGAGAATTTCTGGTAGTCGGCGAACTGATGCTCGTAGCTGCCATCGTCGACACGCGCGGCGATCTCGTCATATTCCGCGCGATCGACTGGAACGAAGCGCACGCGATCACCCGCCTTGAACAAGGCCAGGCTCGATTTGAAGGCCTTCAGCCGCTGCAACCGGTCCCAGATCGGCATCGGCGTGCGCGCGAAGATCTGGTAGCCGCCGGGCGTCTGGTCCGGATAGATGCAAGTCAGCGCGCCACCGAGCCCGATGGTGCCCTTGGGCGTCCAGGTCCGCGGTGGATTGTATTTGGGCGCCGTCAGGCGGCAGCGGGGATCGAGCGGCATGAGCGAGCAGAGTCCAGGCCAGAAGCCCAGCGCTGCCACCCAATATTCCGTGCCGGAATGCACCTGCTTGAGATGGGCGCGATCCTTGAGGCCGTTCATCCGCACCAGCAGATCCGGGTCCGGCTCCTTGTCCGCGAGCTTGGTGCGATAATCCTCGGTGCACTCGCGGGTCCAGGGGTCGAAATAGAGGATCGGCACATAGTAGAGACGGCTCGTCAGCTCAAGCGAGCTGAGATCGCCGATCGAGGCGCGCAGCATCAGCAGCTCTTCCGTCAGATCGCGATACGAGATCAAATCCGGGTCATAGGAGACCTGGATCGAGGCCATCTCGGGAATGAGTTCGACCACGCCCCTGACGCGGCTCTCGCGGATCCGGTTCGCCAGCGTATGGACCAGAAAATTCAGCTCGAAGCTCATCTCGTCACCGAGCTCAAACTCGATGATGCGGTCGCCCCCAGGTGCAAATCTGGGCCGGTCATAGATCATCGGACGGCCTCGCTCAGCGGCATCCCCTTTGACCCGCGCGAACTCAGTGCGCGAGTTGATCCTTCACGGCCGCATGAACCGCCTTGGCCACGGCCACGGCACCCGGCGTGTCGCTATGGACACAGATCGTGTCGGCGACGACGGAAACATCCTTGCCATCGAGCGCCCGTGTCTTCCCTTCGCGAATCGCGCGCATGACTTTCTGCGCGGCGGCTTCGGGTGCAACCGGATCATGCGTCATGGTGATCACCTGCCGGCCCTCGCCGTCATAGTCGAGGTCGGCATAGAATTCACAGCTGAACTCCACACCGCGCTGCGTGAAGACATCGGACATGACGCAATTGGCATAGCCGATTACCGGCAGCTTCAAGGCCAGGGCCGCATCGGCAATACCGTTGGCAACGGCCTCATTCTTCTGCGCCATGCCGAAGAGCGCGCCATGCGGCTTGATATGCGACATCGGTATATCCTCGGCATCGAGAAAGGCCTGCAGCGCACCGACTTGGTAGAGGACCAGGGCAGCGACCTCCTTTCGCGACAGCTTGATCTCGCGCCGGCCGAACCCTTCCCGGTCGGCCAGCCCGGGATGCGCGCCGATCTTGAGGCCGTGGCGCTTCGCCGCCGCGACCGTTTTCCACATCACCATGGGGTCCGAGGCGTGAAAGCCGCAGGCAATGTTCACATGCGTGACATAGGGCATGCAGGCTTCGTCATCGCCCAACCGGTAGATGCCGTAGGCTTCGCCCATATCGCAATTGATCGTAACGGTCATTTTCCATCTGCCTCGTGACGTGCAAGCTGCCTCGTGACGTGCAAGCTTCCGGCGGCGCTCGCCGGCAGCGGCCTGGGGGCGTCCTCGATCATGTCGGCATGCTGGGCGCCAACCTAGATTCATGTTATATGATATATCACTATCGCAAAGTGATTTCCGCCCGGATACCCGATTTCGGTCTATTCTGGGTTCAATAGCGAGTCCCGGCCCCGGCCAATGCGGGTCGCGGCGAGAGTGGGAATCATGGCCAAGATCGAACATCAAACGCTCAACGACCGCGCCTACGCGGCCATCAAGAAGGGACTGATGTCGGGGCAGTTCAAGCCAGGCGAGGTGTTGACGATCCGCCAGCTTGCCCATGATTACGGCATCTCCGCCACGCCGGTCCGCGAGGCCTTGCAGCGGCTTGTCGCCGAGCATTCGCTCGATTTGTTGCGCAATCGGTCGATCGCGGTGCCCATCCTCACGCTCGACAAGTTCGTCGAGCTCCGCCGGATTCGTTGTCTGCTCGAAGGACTGGCAGCCGAGCTCGCCACGCCCAATTTTCGCGACAGCGATATCGCGCGCCTGGAAAGCACCATCGTCGAGATCGACCGCGACATCAAAGACAAGAATGCCGCCGGCTATCTGAAGCGGAACGAGAAGTTCCATTTCGTCATCTATGAGCGGGCACAGTCGCCCCACACGCTTCAAATCATCCAGGATCTCTGGACCCAGGTGGGGCCTTTCCTCTACTGCTTGTTCGAAGACACGGACTATCTGCGCGAGGCCAATGACGGTCATCGCAAGATCGTCACCGCGATCAGCAGTGGCAACCCGGCAGCGGTGCGCGACAGCGTCGTCTGGGACATCTCCGAAGCGGCAGAGAGTCTGATGGGGCGCCTGCGGGAAATGGAGGCAGAGGCGGCACTCAAGAACGGTCCAGCTTCACAAACAGTACCCAGAAAAAACCGGCCAGCAGCGGCAAGGTCACCGTCAGGACAAGGCTCGACAGCGCGAAGATGATCGGCACCTGGGACTGCTGCGACGCCGCCATCAGCCAGTTCCAGATCGGCATGGTGGTATCGGTGCCGCGCAGGAAGACCGAGCGCAGCACTTCGTTGAACGACAGCAGAAAGCCGAACAGGCCGGCCCCGACGATCCCCGGCCGCAGGATCGGGAACTCGATATCCCAGAATCGCTCCCATTTCGAAGCGCCGAGGTCCTCGGCCGCCTCCAGCAGGCGGTGATCGAACTTCGTCGCCAGCACCAGCACCGTCAGGAGCGAGAACGGGAGGGCCCAGACGATATGGCCCAGGAAGATCGCCCAGAATCCCAGCTTCAGCCCCAGGAACGAGCGCAGGAAGATGAAGAGCGCCGCCCCCATCGTCATGCCCGGCACGAAAAGCGGCAGGACTGCCAGCAGCACCACGCCGCCTGGCCGCCGGAGCTGGGGAATCGCCCGCCCTACTGCGGTCGCCACGATCATGCAGATCAGCCCGACAGCGAGCGCCAGCAGGAGGCTGACACCGAAGGGTTCGGCCCAGCGCCGGTCCTCGAACAAGGCGGCATAGTTTTCCAGGGACAGCGGAAAGGGAATGCCGGAGAGCGGCCGTTCGCTGATCGACATCAGGGCGAGCCAGATCAACGGAAAGTAAGTCAGGGTGAGAACGGCATAGCCGCCCCATTTGGCAAGCTTCGGCCAGCCGCGCCAGTAGCTGGGGCCCCGCTGCACGACAGGCGCCGCCGGGAAGGTCAAGGCCATGCCGACATCCGCCGCCATCGCGTCAGCTCCGCATCACTTTGAAGGAAGCGCCGAGATCGGCCACCCGGCGCGAGAGCAGAAGGAGAAGCCCCAACAGAACCGCCAGGATCAGGATCACGAAGGTCGAAAGCGCGGCGACCACGGGATATTTGAGCGCGGTATAGGCGCTCTCGACCGAATTGCTGAGGAGATTGACGAAGCCACCGCCCAGCATCCCCGGCTCCACCCAGGCCGCCAGCGCCGGTCCCAGCGTGAAGACGACACCGGCGATGATTCCCGGCAGGGACAGCGGGATGATGACGTTCAGCAGCGTCTGTAAGGGGCTGCCGCCCAGATCGTTGCTCGCCTTGATCAGATCGTCGTCGATGAAGGTCATGGCGAGATAGATCGGCAGTACCATGGTCGGGAAGTAGGGCGCGATCATGCCGAAATGGACCGAGAACTCGCTATAGAGCATCCATTCCATCGGCTGATCGGTGATCCCCAACCCCATCAGCAGGCTGTTGATCAAGCCTTCACGGCCCAGAATGGCGCGCCAGACGATGGTCCGCGACGACATGTCGAGGAAGAAGGGAATGGTGAGCAGCGTCAGAACCGCCGCCTGCACCGATTTGTAGCGGCACCCCTTGGCAAGCCAGAGCGCGAAGGGAAAGCCGCAGACCAGTTCGATCAGGGTCACCGTCAATGCAATGCGCACGGTGCGAATGGCCACTTCCCACCGCCCGGATTCGAAGAGGGTCATCCAGGTCTTGAGCGACGGGTCATAGACGGTGACGAAGGTCCTGGTCTCGAAGAAGCTATAAGCGAACAACACCAGCAGCGGAAGAATGACCAGGCCGATCCAGACCACAAGGAACAAGGCCGTCACGATTCGGGCGCCAGACAACGCCGAATAGCGCTGAGCGAAGGAATGTTGCCCAGGTAACGCAAGGCTCATGCGGTTCTCTAAGTCCCTCATGTGAAACAGATGCGGGATCGGGAAACAGGGAAACCCGATCCCGCTTTGCCTCAGCCCTTCTCAGGCATTGAGGAAGCGCTGCCACTCCTCTTCCATCGCATCCGCGTTCGTCGGCGTCGTGGTGCTGACGAAGGGCTTCTGGAACTTGCGCTTGACCTTGGCCTCGGTCGCCTTCAGGGCGTCGATCTGGTCCTGCGCCCATCCCTGCTTCTGCGCGTACTCGACGCCCAGATCCATGTTCGGGCCGGCATAGCCGCGATCCCGGGCCTGAAGCGCGCGGTACTCGCCGCCGAGGAAGTAGTTCAGAACCTTATAGACGTCGTTGATGTTGCCGCGATCGGCGACCTGCTTGGCGACATAGGCGCCGTGCCCCCACTTGAAGTAGCCTTCCTTGGTGTAGGCGTAGCGCACCGTGCCGGCACCCAGCTTGTTGTTGGCCTCGCGCGTCGCCGGCTCCCAGCAATTGATCATGTCCACTTCGCGGTTGGTCAGAAGCTGAACCTGCTCCTCGAAGGCGGAATGAAGCGTGCGGAACTGACCCGCCTTCTTCCGCGCCACGAGATAATCGACGACGGCCCTCGCCTCCTCCTTCGTCATGTCGGCCACGTCCTTGATCTGCGTCTTGCCCGACTGCTGCAGATAGAGGGCCGCTTCTGGCATGGAGTAGGTCCAGGTCTGGTCGTAGGCGACGCGGCCACGGGTCTTGTCGCTCTCGAAGAACATCTCCCAGGAGATGTCCTGCTCGCCGCTCGCCTCGGCGCCGATCTTGTCGGGGAAATAGCCGAAGCTGTCGGCATTGCCGATGACTGGCACGCCATATTGCTTCCCGTCCTTCCCCATCACGACTTCGGAGTGTTTCCATTCGTCCGGCGTGCGGTCCCAGAGGGTCAGCTCGGGGTTCTTCTCGTCGATCACGAGATAGATGCCCTGGGGCCCGAGGATGTCCTCGGTGCCGGATTCGAAGATGAAGATGTCGACTTTGTCGCCGAGCTGCGAGGCGACGACATCGCGCAGATAGACGCCGACCGAGTTGTTCGTGCCGGTGAAATCCATATCGATGCCGATCGACTTGGACATGATCGACCAGTCCTTGAGCTGGGCGGTCGTGACGCCATAGCCATGGACCACCGGGTTGGCCGCCATGGCCTCGCCGGGCGCTGCGACACGCGTCGCAACGGCGCCGACGCCGGCCGCCGCCATCGCCTTCAGGAAATCGCGTCGCAGCAATTCAAGCTGGGTGAACGTCCCCTTGGTCTTACTCATGGTCTCCTCCTGTCCATGGGCTTTGTTTTGGATCCGGTTTGCCCTATGCCGGTATGATCACGCAGTCCGTCATGCTCCAGGTCACGGCGTCGAAATCCTCGACCGGGGTCGAGCGATCCCAGACGCGCAGGCGTATCGTTCCGATCGACGTGGTAGCCGCCTGATCCACATACTTCCCGCGATAGGTCCGCGGACCTGGGGCAGCCTCGATCAGATTTTCCTTGGCGCCGGACTGACCCTGGCGCACCGGCATGAGCCGCTCGGCCCGGACGGCGATCAGAACGCGGTCCCCTTGGCGCGGCTCGGCCGGCGCGGTCCAGATGCCGCTGATGACATGGGTCCCGATCTCGACGATCACACGGCCCGAGCTGATCTCGCGCACCACGGCCGGAATGATGTTCTCGAATCCCATGAACTCGGCTGCGAAGCGGCTGACCGGCCGGTCGAACAGCGCCTCGGGCGAGCCGCTCTGCTCGATCCGACCCTTGCGCATGAGGATGACACGGTCGCTCATGGTCAGGGCTTCTTCCTGACTATGGGTGATATAGACGAAGGTCATGCCCAGCGTGCGATGCAGCTCGACCAGCTCCGACTGCATCTCCTGGCGCAGCTTCTCGTCGAGCGCGCCCAGCGGTTCGTCGAGCAGCAGGATCGCCGGCCGCGTCACCAGAGCGCGCGCCAGGGCCACGCGCTGGCGCTCGCCGCCGCTCAGTTGGTGAATGCGGCGATCGGCTTTGTCCGCCAGCTGGACCAGCCGCAACGCATCGAGCGCTCGCGACAGGATCTCCGATTTGGGAACGCCGCGAACCTTCAGCCCATAGCCGACATTCTCGCCGACCGACATGTGGGGGAAGAGCGCGTAGTTCTGGAAGACGGTCGTGCAGTTGCGCATCGATGCCGGCTTGTCGGAGACATCCTGGCCATCGATCGCCAGGCGCTCGATCCGGCTCGGGCGCTCCAGGCCCGAGATGACCCGAAGCATGGTCGTCTTGCCGGAACCGCTGGCGCCGAGGATGGTCAGGAACTCGCCGCGCTCCGCTGTCAGCGAGACGTTATCGAGCGCCACCACCGGTCCATAGGCATGGGTGGCCCCGACCACTTCCAGCATCGGACGGCTGTCACCGGCCTCGGCGACAGCCCCCTCGCGCCCGGGCCGCGGACGGGCACGCGGCGGCCGCGCGATCGCGCCCGTCTGGGTTTCCTTCACCACGATTCCCCGGCCGGAAACAGCCGGCGAACCCGCCCGCCGGCTCCGCGAAACGTCATGAGAGAGTAGCGTGAAACCCGCATCGGCCCTCGGTTTCGATCATCGTCTCCTGACACACGATATATCATATAACATCAACGTGGCGACTCTCAATTTGTCGAGCGAATCCGGGGATGAAGACCGGTTCAGCTGGTGATGAGGAGGTCGGCGCGGAGCACCGTGGCGGCGGCCGAGAAGGCCCGCTCGATGGTGACGCCGAGCACGGATGCGGGATCGAGGATGCCGGCCCGCCGCAGATCGCCGAAGATCATGGTCTCCAGATCGAGGCCGTCGGCTGGCTTCTTCGCGCCCTCGAGACGGCCGAGCCAGACGGGAGGGTCCTCACCGGCATTGCCGATCATCGTGGCAGGGATCTGCCGCAGGGCATTGCGCGCCAAACGCCGTGCGGCCTGGCGGGCGCCGTCATCGCTTGGTCCCGATGCAAGGCTGGCCGCGAGATGCAGGAAAACGGTCCCGCCACCGGGCACCACGCCGCCCTGCGCCGCCTGCAGACCGGCGACCGCCTTTCGCGCAGCCATCAAGCGGATGGACCGGTCTGCCGATGTGATGCCGCCGATATGGAGCCGGGCAAAGCCCCGGCTGAGACGCGCCAAGCGCAATTCGAGCTGCTCGCGGTCATAGCTCAGATAGCGTTCGCCGGCGATCCGCTGCCGGATCTCCTTGCGTCTGGTTTCCAGGGCGTTGCCTCGTGCGGCACCTCCGAGCACCGTCGTGAAATTCTGCTCGACCTTCACCTCCTCGGCCCGGCCCAGCATCTGCGGGCGCATCTTTCGCAGATCCGTCCCGAACCGATCCGACAGCAGCTCCGCCCCGGTCGCGATCGCCAGATCCTCGAGCGCGTCATAGCCGCGTTCGGCGACGCTCCCGATCTTGAGCGCCGCAACCCGCAATCCCGCCTCGGTCTTGTTGCGGACGAGCGCCTGCAACGCGACGCCCGTCATATCGCGGGCGACGATGAGCAGGGATTTCTGCTTCGTGGCAAACCCTTCGAGAACAGGCAGCAGGCTGCCGAAATCGCTGATCTCTTCGTCGGCGATCAGGATATAGGGATCCTTGAGCCGGACCTGGATCCGGTCGGAATCATCCGAGAGGTGGCGCGACACCAGGGCTGCTTCGATCGTCGTGCCCGGCCGGATGTCGCTTTCGATATCCCTGCCCTCGCCTTCCTGAACCTGAATCACCGTCTCGCCGCCGAGTTCCAGAAACAATGCACCAATGCGATTGGCGATCTCCTCGTCACGGGCGGCGGTCCTGGCAACGGCCAGAGCGATCTCGTCCAAACGCGCATCGATCCGATAGGATTGGATCTTATTTTGCAGATCAGGCGCCAGTTCCAGCAATGCATCGGCGACATCGCCCATATCGAGGCCGGCCTGAGCCAAGGGCACTGCGGCCGAGACGATCGAGGCCATCATGAGCGCGACTGCGGAGGTGCCGTCGCCAAAGTCGCGATCGACCTCGAACAGCGTCTCTTTCAAAATACGAGCACCATGGGCTTCCGGCCCATGACAGCTCGCCGCCACTTCGCGAGCAATATCGTAGCCGTGAGTCAGCAGGACAGGCGGCGCCGGCGGCCGATGCAGCAGAACGGTGCGTCCCTTGGGACCCAGGCTGGGGGCAATGGCCCTGGCCGCCAGTTGAATCCCTTGCGCCAGGCAAAGCCTGCCCAGCCCATCGCCCCTGATCGTGACCGGCCGTCCCATCGATTCGATTTCCAGAAGATCGGGAGCGACGCTTTAGCCCAAGCGCGGATTGCGCTCAATAGACCGCAGCGTAACGGGCGCATTGGGCCGCGGGATCGAGGTCCTTGAGCTTGGCCATCTCGGTCCGCTTCATCGCGAAGAAGGATTTCTGCATCGGGTCGGGCAGCCAGCCCATGACGGTCGCGTCCTTCTCCAGTTCGGCGAGCGCCGCGGGCAGGCTCTCGGGGAGGCGGCGGATCCCCAGCTTCTTCAACTGCGCGGCAGAAAGATCGGCGGGGTCGCCTTCGACCAGCGGTGGCGCCGGCAGCTTCTCGCGCAGGCCCTCGAGCCCGGCACGAACCAGCGCACCCAGCTGCATATAGGGGCTGGCCGTTGCGTCGCCGGCACGGAATTCGAGATGCGTCTGGCGCGCGATCTCGCGACCGGGGGTGTCGTCGACCGGCGCGATCCTGACGCCGGCCTCGCGGTTGCGATAGGCGAAGCAGTTGAAGGCGGCGCTCCAGCGATGCGGCGTCAGCCGCAGATAGGAGATCAAGCTCGGCGCCGACAGCGCGCAGAGGGCCGGCATGTGGCGCAGCACGCCCGCCACGAAGCTGCCAGCCCTGGCGCTGATGCCGCCCGGGCCCGCGGGATCGTGGGTCGCCGCCCGCCCATCGATCGTCTCCAGGCTGAAATGAAGATGGACGCCGCTGCCGACCGAAGCCGGGTCGATGATCGGCGCGAATGAGGCGCGGCCGCCGAACTGACGGGCCACGTCGCGGGTGATCTCGCGCAGCATGATGGCGCGGTCGGCCGCCACCAGCCCACGCGACGGCTTCATGGTGAGCTCGAACTGCTGCGGTCCATACTCCCGCAAGATCGTCTCGGGCTCGACCCCGGCTGCCGACAACGCCTCGGTGAGCGCGCCGAGAAAGCCCTGGACCCCGCGGAAATCGATCAAGGTGAAGGCGCTGTTGATGGCGAGATCGATCCCCAGCAGGAAGAACTCCTGCTCGAACGAGGCCCGCAACGTCAGACCCGTCTCGCGTTCCAGATCCGCCAGCGCCTGCTTGGCGAATTGACGGGGGCATCCGCCCCAGGGACGCCCGTCGGTCTCGACGATGTCGCACAGAAAGGCGAGCAGCCCATGCTCCTCGCCGAACCCCGTCAGCCTGAACCCAGAGCTCTCCGGCTCGGGCTGGAGCCGCAGATCGCCCAGCGGTCCGAACGGATTCTCGCCGATATCGCCGAACGGGGTGAGGGCAAGATTGGCGGGGACCCAGCCCACGCCCGCATCCATGCGGTGACCCAGGTCGCGCGCCGGAAACCCGCGACCCCGGGTCATGCCCGCGAGATCGTTGGTCAGGAAGATCGCCAGATCCCGGCTGCTCATCGACGGTCCCTTCCCTCGAAATGACGGGGTCGCGCTTTCGAGCATAGCGCGGGCGGATCATCGCTGCCCATCGTCCAGAATCCCGCCACCGCCCTGACCGATCCGTCAGGTGGGCCTCCCGCAACGCCGGAAGCTCGCCTATAATCCTGGCGCCACCGAGACGAGCAGCGCCCGAGAAAGGACCGAAGGACCGAACCGATGACTTATGTGATCCGCCCCGACAGCCCTGAAGCCATGGGTCCTCGCTATCGCGAGCGCGCCGTCGTTCCGGCCCGCACCGCGCTCCTGACCGTCGACATGCAGAACGCCGATTGCGCGGCGAAGGTCCGCCACCGGAAGCTGGATCCCACGCCGGAGAACAATGGCTATCGCTATTTTTATGACCGGCTGGAGAAGATGGTCATCCCGAACCAGCGGCGGCTCCAGGCCGCGACCCGCAAGATGGGCATCGAGAACATCTATATCGTGATCGAGAGCCTGACCAAGGACGGTCGCGACCGCGGCATCGATCACAAGGCCTCGCAGATGCATTACCCGCGCGGCTCGTGGGACGCAGCGGTGATCGACGAGGTGGCGCCGGAAGAGGACGATATCATCGTCCGCAAGACCGCATCCGGTCCGTTCGGCACCACCAACCTCGACTACCTGCTGCGCAATATGGGCTTCGACCAGATCATCGTGTTCGGCGTGCTCAGCGACCAGTGCGTCGAGAACACGGTCCGGGTCGGCGGCGACCTGGGTTACCTGGTGACGCTGGTGACCGATTGCTGCGCGACCTACAGCCAGGAACGGCAGGATTTCTCCGAGCGCGCGATCAAGGGCTATTGCCGGCAGCGCACCGCCGACCAGCTGATCGCGGAGCTGGCCGACATCGCCAAGAGCAATTCGGGATCCGTCACCGCGGCCTGAGCCGGACGGGCGGCGGCACGGCGTCTAGGAGGATTCCAGGGCCGTGCGCGCCTGCTGCAGCTGCTTGCGCATGTCGGCGTCGATTTCCGGATAGGCCAGGCCCAGCGAATCCAGCGCATCGATGATCGCGGCGGCGACGATGACGTGGGTGTACCATTTGTTGTCGGCCGGAACGACGTACCAGGGTGCTTCCTCGGTCGCGGTCTCCCGAATCATGTCCTGGTAGGCCGACATGTATTCATCCCAATGCTCGCGCTCGGTCGCATCGGCTGCGGAGAACTTCCAGTTCTTCGAGGGTTCGTCGAGGCGCGACATGAAGCGCCGCTTCTGCTCATCCTTCGAGACATAGAGAAAGAATTTGCGGATCACGAAACCGTTGCGCGACTGGAAGCTCTCGAAGTTGCGGATGTCCCTGTAGCGCTCCTGCCAGATCGACTTGGTGACGAGTTTGGGCGGCAGCTTCTGGCGGTGCAGGAATTCCGGATGGACCCGGACCACCAGCACCTCTTCGTAGTAGGAGCGATTGAAGATGCCGAACATCCCGCGCTCGGGAAGCCGCTTCTGGCAGCGCCACAGGAAATCGTGGTTGAGATCCTCGGTCGAGGGCGCCTTGAAGCTCGACACCGAGCAACCCTGCGGATTGATGCCGGAGAGGACATGCTTGATCGCGCCATCCTTGCCGGCGGCATCCATCGCCTGGAAGATCAGCAACAAGCCCCAGCGCTGCTGCGCATAGAGCTTCTCCTGGAACTCCGACAGGGCCTGGACGCCGATCTGCAGCGCCTCCTTGGCCCTCGGCTTGTCCTCCGCCTTCAGATCGCCCGTATCGTCGGGGTCGAAGTCCTTCAACCGGAACTTCTTGCCCTTGGTGATGCGATAGTCCCGCGAATAGCCTTGCGAAAGCTTGACGATCTTCTTGATATCCATGGCCCTGCCGGGATTGCCTGGTTCAGCGGTTTATGCGCGTGACCTTCGTCCCCTCGATCCCAAGACCGGCCATGAGGCCTTGCTGACCGAAAATGAAGGCATAGATTTCCGCCTGCAGCGTCGTGGTCGTCGCTTTCGTCGCGAACCCTTCGTCGGCAACGACGATCGACGGACCGACACCGATCTCCCAGCCATCGGATTTGTTGAGATACTGAATCGCGTTGTCGGTCATCAGGAACAGCACATAGCTGAACCGTTGAATGCCGATCTGGAGGCCATAGGAAGCCGCGGCTGAGCTGTAATAGCCAGCCGCCTTGCCGTTGACCAGCAAGGTGCCTTCGCCATAGGCGGCGCCAATCATGAAGCCTCCCTTCGCGATCGTCGGGAAGACCAGGATGCCCTTCGCTTTCTCGCCCAGCACGCGGGCGCCTTCGTTCGAGGCATAGAGCTTCTTGAGCGCCGCCATCGCGTCGGCATCCATCTGCGCATCGGCCGCGGCGAAGCGGGGGCCGACGGCCACCGCTCCCGCCACCACCATCGAACCCAGCAAGAGACGACGGGAAAGGACCCGCGAGGCGCCGGCCCTTTCCGCGTTCGCAATCTTCGTCATCAGAACCTCATGCCATCGTGATGTGAAACCTGCCGACCGCTAGTCGGGCAGCGCACTCGCGAGGAACAGCGATTCGAGGATCGGTCCCGGGGGGCGATCGCCGAAATTGGTGCGCAGAATATGGGTCAGGTCCTTCGAGACATAGATCTGACTGAGGGCACGGTCCACCGCAAGGCGGAAATCCTCGTCATCACGTCGCAGGCCGAGGGCGTAAGTCTCGGCACTCAGCATCAAATCGCCGAGCTTGAGCTGGTCATTGCCCGAAGATTTCAACAGATCCACGAGGATGCCGCGATCGCCGAAGAAGACCGAGATCTCGTTGTTGCCAAGCGCCTTGGCACCGGCTTCATAGCTGTCGTAGGTGACGACCTGCGCGGCGATATCCAGCTTCTTCAAGACGCCGTTCAACACCGTCTCGGTCGTGGTGCCCGATTTGACGCCGACCTTCTTGTCCTTGAGATCGTAGAGCGAGCTCGGACCGTCGGTGCGATAAAGCACCGCGGCACCGGTGATGAAGACCGGGACCGAGAAGCTTACCTGCTCGCGGCGCTTCAGCGTGACGGTGTCGGGGCCGCAAAGCAGATCGACTTTGCCCTGGCTGATGGCGTCGAAGCGCGTCTCGGTCGTCACCTTCACATATTCCGTCTTGAGGTCCGGGAGGCTATAGGCGGCCTTGAGCTTCTCCACGACCGCCAGACAGAGATCGACGACGTAACCCTTCGCGGTCCCGTCGGTGTCGATATAGGAAAAGGGCTTGGTGTCTTCGCGGACGCCCAGTCTGATCGTACCGTTCTTCTTCAGATCATCGAGCGTTCCCGCCCCCGCCGCCGTCGAAACGGCGAAAGCCAGGCCCAAGGCGACAGCAAGCACTCGAAGCGATCGTCCGTACGCCACCATTTTGCGGCTCCATTTCCCTGTCGATTTGCGCGAACGGCAATGCCGGGCCGCAACGAATTGCCCCCTGCCCGGCTTCCCGATTTCTCCCCCGAGATCCCCCGCGAACGGCTTGAGCCATCCCGGCCCGGATCTCGATCCTATCCAGCATGACGCGTCTCGCCGCCGCCGCCCAGCCCGCAATTGAGCAGGCTGAAAATTATCATGATATAGCAATTATTTACATGCTTCCTCGGTCACCGATCCTAAAGCCTTCGGGCCCACCCCTGGCGCCTAAGGACAAGGCGCCGTGATCTCGGCGGGCGCGAGGGATGAAAGGAACGAGGAGCACCGATCCAGGAACCGTCGACGGCCTCGGCCCGTTAACCTTCGAGCCGGCTGTCCCTTGGGAGGCCGGGACTTTTATGGGGCCCGTCTTTTCGGCCTTCCGGTCGGGGGCCAGAATGGTTAACGATAAAGCTGGATACCGGCCTCGTTGCAGAGGCCTCTGACTCGGAACGAAAAACAGTGTATCGTTCGGACTCGGGCGAGACGGGACTGCCGGCAGAGCTTATCATCCTGCCGATTTGTTACGGATCCAATCTTGAGATCCGCGCCCAGAAAAAAAGAGGAGTTCAAAAATGAAGATAAAATTCCTGATCGCGTCCGCCGCTCTCGGCATGGCTCTCTCCACGGGCGCGATGGCCGCCGTGATCTCGAACGTGACGCCGAACAACCGCTGCACTCTTTATGCGCAGGATCTGGACTGGGACATCATGCTGATGAAGGGGAACCCCGGTGCGGATGCGGCCAGCGCGTCTCTGGCCCAGGGCCAGGACGAGTGCGCCCACGGCAAGTATGACGAAGGCATCGCGACCATTACGGGCGCTGTCAAGAGTTTGGGCCTGCCGGTCAACGAGCACTAAGACCGCTTCGTTTCACCGATAGACTCCGTCTGCTGAGAAGCGGCAGGCCTCGTCGAGGTCTGCCGTTTTCTTTTGTGTTGCAGATGCCCCGGCGGCTGGTTTCGGCCTAGAGACCGAGATAGCTGGTGCGGATCCGGGGATCGGCGGCGAGTTCGGAAGCCGCCCCGGCCATGACGACCCGGCCGTTCTCCAGCACATAGCCCTGGTCGGCAATGGCGAGGCTCATCCGGACATCCTGTTCCGCGAGGAGCAGCGTCAACCCGGCGTCCCTGAGCTCCCGGGTCAGATCGAACACGAAGCGCGCCATCTTGGGCGCCAGCCCCAAGGTCGGCTCATCGAGCAGAATCAGGCGGGGCCGCGCCATGAGCGCGCGGGCGATCGCTAGCATCTGCTGCTCGCCGCCCGAGAGAGCCCCCGCCGATTGGCGTTTGCGTTCTGCAAGCTTCGGAAACAACGCATAGGCCCGTGCCAGGCTTTCGGCAAAATGCGGCCGCGCCCAGGCGCCATAGGCGCCGACCCGCAGCGTCTCCTCGACCGTGAGATGCGGGAAGATCATCCGGCCTTCCGGCACGAGGGCGATCCCCCGCCCGACCCGCTCGTGGGCGGCGAGACGGTCGAGGCTCGAGCCGTCGAACCGGATCGAACCGCGCCGCGGCGTCATCAGCCCTGCCAGCGTGCGCATCAGGCTGGTCTTGCCGGCGCCGTTGCTGCCCAGGAGAACGGTGATCGATCCCGGCAGGACCGACAGCGAGACACCATGCAGCACCTCGATCGCGCCATAACCGGCGACCAGGTCGCGCGCCTCGAGCAAGGGCGCAGGCGCCACGAGATTCTCGGCCACGGCGCTCACGCCTCCACCCCGAGATAGGCATCGAGCACGCGAGGATCGCGCGCGATCGCCGCCGGCGCGCCCTCGGCGATCTTCATCCCGTGATGCAGCACGATGATGCGCTGGCAGAGATCCATCAGGGCCGACATCACATGCTCGATCACCAGCACGGTCAGCCCATGCTTCTCCTTGATGCGGCGGATCATGGCCATCGCATCGGCGATCTCGGTCGGGGTCAGGCCCGCCATCACTTCGTCCAGCAGCAGCAGACGCGGACGCTGCGCGAGCGCGCGGGCGATCTCGAGCCGCTTCTGGCCCGCCAGCGTGAGACTGCCCGCCAGCACGTCGGCACGATCCGCCAGGCCGACATCGGCCAGGACCGATTGCGCGAATTCCGCCGCCGCGTCCGGCCGCCGCTCGGCCGAGCCGAACAGGGCGCCGATCCGGGCGTTCTCGCGAACGGTCAGGCCGCGGAAGGGCCGCACGATCTGGAAGGTGCGCGCGACACCCCTGGCCGCCACCTGATCGGCGCGGCGGCCGACGAGAGACAGTCCATCGAGCCGGATATCGCCGGCGCTGGGCCGCTCATTGCCGGCGACGAGACTGAAGAGCGTGGTCTTGCCGGCACCGTTGGCGCCCATGAGACCGACCATCTCCCCGCTTTCGATCGAGAAGCTCACATCGTCGAGCGCCTTGAGGCCGCCGAAGCGTTTTCCGACGCCCTGAAGCTCGAGCAGGCTCATCGCCCGAACCTCCGGCGCAACAGCCCGTCGATGCCCGAGGGTGCGAACAGCACGAAGCCGATCAGCAGCAGCCCCAGGATGATCATGTAGAGCTCGGCCAGATTGGCCCAGAGCAGCTCCGACAGCAGCACCAGGAACAAGGCGCCCATGATGGGTCCGCGCGCGCGATCGCTGCCGCCGATCATCGCCATGGTCACGACGGTAAAGGAAATCGTCGGGCTGAAGATCTGCTGGGGCTCGAAATAGCTGGTCCGCAGCGCCGCCAGCCCGCCCACCATGCCGGGAATGGCGGCGGAAAGCGCATAAGCCGCGAGCTTGTAGCGCGCGGTCGGAACGCCCACGGTCTCGGCGGCGGGCTCATCCTCGCGGATCGCCCGCAGGCCCGCACCGAAGCGCGAGCGGCCGACCAGCACCACCAGCAGCGTCGCCGCGACCGCCAACGCCAGCATCGCCCAATAGAGTGTCGACAGACCCGGCGCGCCCATCATCAGCCGCCCGAACTTGCCGAGCGCCGCCTCGACATTGATGACGATGTATTTGACCAGCTCCGCGAGGCCGAAGGTCAGGATCACGAAATAGGGCCCGCGCACGCGCATGACCGGATAGCCGATCAGGCCCGCGAACAGCGCGGCCACGAGACCGGAGAGCGGGATCGCAAGCGGCAGCGGGACGATGTGCCAGGTCAGCACGGTGAGATAGCCGCCCAGCCCATAGAACACGGCATGGCCGAGGGAGATATAGCCGGTGAAACCGGAGAGCAGCACCCAGCTCTGGGTGAGCGCGATCCACATCATCAGCTGGAAGCCGACGCCCAGATCATAATCGCCGCCCAGGAACGGCAGGGCGGTCATGGCTGCGAAGAAGATGATCGGCAGCAGGTTGGAGAGCGGCTTCATCGCACGATCCGCGCCCGGCCCAGGAGACCTTGGGGTCGGATCAGCAGCACGGCGATGAAGACGCCATAGACCAGGATGGAGCGGTAATTGGGCGAGGTCAGAGCCACGCCATAGGTCTCGAGCAGCCCCAGGATCAGCCCGCCGATCAGGCTGCCGGTGAGATTGCCGAGTCCGCCCAGAATGATGATGACGAAGGCCGCGATCATGTAAGGGAAGCCCATGAAAGGCGACACCTGCTCCACCATGCTGACGAGAGCGCCGGCGAGGCCGGCGACCGCGAAGCCCGCGATGAAGCTCCAGCGCTCGAGCTTCTCCGTGTCGATTCCGGCGAGGCTGGCCGCCTCGCGGTTCTGGATCAGCGCCTTCACCGCGAGACCCACCGTGTTGAAGTGCAGCAACAGCATGGCGGCGACGGTCACGATGCCGGCGACGATCAGCACTAGCAGCCGCCCGCCGGTGACCGAGGCGACGCCCAGATCGATCACGGCGCCGCCGAAGGGTTGATAGCCCCGCGGCGTCGCGGTGAAGAGCAGCGACACCAGGTTCTGCAGGATGATCGAGATGCCGAAGAACAGCAGCAGCGAGTTGGCTTCGATGCGCTGGGTCAAGGCAGGGTTCGCGAGGAGCCGGCGGAAGAGACCGCGATAGAGCCCATAACCCAGGATCCCCGCCGCCACCGGCGAAAGGATCAGCGCCGGCCAAGGGCCCAGTCCCAGGAGACTGAAGGACCAGGAGGCGACATAGCTTCCGACCATCACCAGCTCGCCATGGGCCACGTTCAGCAGCCGCATGGTGCCGTAGATCAGATTCAGCCCCAGCGCCACCAGCGCATAGAGCGCACCCGCGATCAGTGCGGCTGCCAGAAGCTGGGGAGAAAGCAGCAGATCCAAGGCTCGAGATCTCGCCGGCGTGGAGGGTTGAAAAAGAAGCGGCGCGGGAGAGGCGGTCGCCCGCTCCTCCCGCGCCCTTCGACTCTCAGGCGATCAGCCGCGCGGCTTGTAGGGTGCGGTCGCCGCTTCCGGCGGCCATACCAGCTGCGCCTTGCCGTCCTGGAACTGCAGGAACGAGGTCGGCGTGGTGACGTTCTGGACGCCCTCGAACTTCACCGGGCCATTGATCGTGTCGAAGGTCATGGTCGAGATCGCTTCGCGGATCTTGGCCTTGTCGAGACCGGCTGTCGCCACCGCCTGCTGCAGGATTTCACAGGACATGTAGGCCAGCGCGGAATCGAGATAGTCCGGATTGGCGTTGAATTTCGCGACATAGGCGTCGAAGAAGGGCTTCGCCTTCGGCCAGGCGGCCTTGGCCGGAGTCCAATGGCCGATGGTGACGATGCCGTCGAGATCCTTGCCGAACATCTTGCCGAAGAAGTCGATGGTGGGCCCCACCAGCACGAACTGGAATGGCGCCTTGATGCCGACTTCCTTGGCCTGGTTCATATAGAGGATCGAATCGTTCGGATAGGAGAGCGCCAGCACGGCGTCGGGATTGGCGGCTTTCACCTTGCCGAGCAGCGCCGTCATGTCCTTCACATCGGGCGGATACTCGTCATTGACGGCGACCTTGATGCCGGCCTTGTCCAGCGCCGGGATCAGGAACTGCTTGATCTCCAGCGAGAAGGGCAGCTGGTTGGTGATGACAGCGGCCGTCTTGGCACCGTTCGCCGTCAGCATCTTGGCCAGCTCTTCCGCCATCCGATCCGGAATGGCCGAGGTCGGGAACCAGATATTGCCGGGCTTCAAGTCGCGCAGCTGCACGGAGGCGGCGGAGTTGCCGACGACCGGGAACTGGTATTTCTCGAGCACGCCCGCGATGGCGAAATGCATCGGCGTACCCCAGGGCGCCAGCAGCAGATCGACCTTGTCCTCGGTGATCAGCTTCTCATAGATGCGCACGGTCTGGTCGGGGTTGGACTGGTCGTCATACATGACGAACTCGATCGGCCGCTTGGTGCCGCCGACATCGAGCCCGCCCGCCGCATTCACCTGTTCCTTCCACAGCTCATAGGCATTGAGCTGCGAGGGTGCTGCCGCCGCGAACAATCCGGTTTGCGCGATCGAGAATCCGATCCGGACCGGCTCGGCCGCCTGGGCCGCCGCCGCACCGGCGAGAGCGAGGCCCGCCACCGCGAGGGCCGCTCCCATCCATTTCTTGAACATCGTCTTCGCCTCCCCTGTTGTCTTTATGTTTGCTTGTTCATCCAGTCGATCGCCGCCGGCACCCACGGGCCGGCGGGTTCGCCGCCCGCATAGCTGGCGGTAAAATGGTCACGGCCCGGCAGCACGATCCGCGAAACCTCGCCCCCGGCTGCCTTCAAGGCGGCCTCCATGGCCTCAGCTTGCCGGATCAGATGCGGAAAGTCGCGCTCGCCATGGGCCATGAAAAAGGGACGCGGGCGCCCGTCGATCCGGTGGATCGGGCTGGCCGCCCGTTCGGTATCGCCGGTCCCCAGGAAGCGGGGCCGCATGGAGAGGCCCGACCCGGCCGCGAAATCGTAGACGCCCGAAATGGGCAGGCAGCCGCGGATCGCATCGCCCGCTATGCCGGCCCGAGCCTGCCAGTCCCGGGTCACCGCCAGCAGGCTGGTATAATGACCGCCGGCGGAATGACCGCCGATGAAGATCGGCTTCCGGCCGGTTTCCCGCCAGACCCAGGCGAGGCCCGCCGCGGCATCCTCGACCCCGGTGGGGAAGATATGCTGCGGCGCGAGACGATAGCCGATCGAGGCGAAGAGATAGCCGGCCGAGGTGAAGGCCGGCGCCATGAACGCCATCCATTCCTTGTAGCCGTTGGTCCAGCCGCCGCCATGGAGGAAGGCCAGCACCCGGCCGTTGGGCTTGGCCGGGCGGTAGAGGGCGACGCCCTGATAGGGATCGTCGCCATAGCGATGATCCTCGCCGGTGACGCCGGCGCCCAGCCGCATGGCCTCGTCATGGTAGCGCTTGCCGACCTCGGAGAAAGACTCCTGCGGCGGGTAATCCTCAATGCGCAACGCCGCCCTCCTTCGCCCCGTCTTCTTTTGCCAAGCAGGCGCGCAGCACGCGCTCGGCATTCATCGGCAGGCGGCGCAACCGCACACCCGCCGCGTCGTGGATCGCATTGGCGATGGCGCAGGGCACCGGCACCAGCGAGATCTCGCCGACACCCTTCGCGCCGAACGGTCCGTCGGCCTGCGCATGCTCGACGATGATCGAATGGAGCTCATAGGGAATGTCCATCGTGCCTGGGATCTTGTAGTCCATGAGCGTGGGGTTCGCGAGGCGCGCGCCGTCCCAGACCACTTCCTCGATCAGCGCGAAGCCGATCCCCTGCACCACCCCGCCCTCGATCTGACCTTCGACCAGCCGCGGATTGATCGCCTTGCCGACATCGACCGCGGTCCAGAGGCGCTTGACCTCGGTCTGGCCTGTGGCCTCGTCGATCTCCACCTCGGTGATGAGGGCGGCGAAGCTGTAGACGCCGATCTGCTGGAAGGGCAGCCCCAAGGCAATTGCCCGCTTGGGATCGACGGTCGGCGTCTCGAACACCAGCGTGTTGCTGCCGACGATGGGCCCGCCTTTGCGCCAATGGGCGCGCGCCGAGACCACCAGGAAGGGCAGCTCCTTGGCCTGTACGCCCTTGATGCCGACGCGGCCGCCCGGACGCAACTCCAGATCATCCACGCTGCATTCGAAGATGTCGGCCGCCTGTTCCTTGATCTGACGCTCGACCTCGCGCGAAGCCGCCACCACGGCCCGGCCCGTGGTGTAGGTGACGCGGCTCGCGGTCGTGCCCCAGTTATAGGGTGAGCCATCGGTGTCGGGCGACGCGGTCGAGACCTGCTCCATCGGGATCTTCAGCACTTCGGCGCACATCTGCGTCAGCACGGTATCGGAACCCTGGCCGATATCGACGGCCCCGGTATTGAGCACGACCGATCCGTCCTCGAGCATGCGCACGATGGCGCCGGTGCCGAGAAGTCCGCTGATATGGCCCGCCACGGCGAAACCGAAGCCGCGCCGCTTGCCCTCGGGCGGCGTCGGCAGCGATTTGCGCTGGTCCCAGTCCGAGGCCTTGCGCACGGCCTCGATGCAGTCGGCGAGGCCATTGGAATCCACCGGCTGCCCGCCCAGCCAGTGGTCGCCGGGCCGCATCATGTTCTTGAGGCGCAGCTCGATCGGATCCATGCCCAGCGCTTCGGCGATCTCGTCGAGCTGCGTCTCGGTGCCGAACGAGACTTGCGGATTGCCGAAGCCACGGAAGGCGCCGGAGCGCAGCTTGTTGGTATAGACGACATGGCCATGGCAGCGCGTATGCGGAATGCGATAGGGCCCGCGCGACATGAGGAGGGCATAACCCAGCACGCCCGGGCTGTCGTCGCCGAAGGCACCGCCATCGAGATAAAGCTCGCATTCGCGCGCAACCAGCGTGCCGTCGCGCTTGACGCCGGTCTTGACGCGGATCTTGGCCGGATGGCGCACCCGCACCATCTGGAAGTCCTCCTCGCGCGTGAGGATCATCTTGACCGGCAGGCCGGTGACCATGGCGAGTTTGACCGCGATCGGCTGGATATGGGCTTCCATCTTGTTGCCGAAGCCGCCGCCGATGCGCGGCGTCACGCAGCGGAGCTTCGACATCGGCAGGCCCAGCGATTCGCAGACATTGGCCTGGACGCGGAACACCGACTGGTTCGCGGACCAGAGGGTGATGCGGCCTTGCGCGTCGGTCTCCGCCAGCGCGCCGCAGGGCTCGATCGCGAGATGGGCCTGGGCCGGCGTCTCGAATGTGTTCTCGAAAATCAAATCGCTTTCGCGCCAGCCCTGCTCGAGATCGCCTTCCTTGATCTCGGTATAGGAGAGCGAGTTGCCCTTGGAGATGGCCGAGAAGACCTTGAAATAGCCGGCGAGCCCCTCATGGATGATCGCCGCATCGGGCGCCAGCGCCTCCTCGACCGTGAGGATCGCGGGCAGCTCTTCATATTCGACGTCGATCAATTGGCAGGCCTGGCGCGCGGTCGCCTCATCGTCGGCTGCGACGGCGGCGACCGGCTCGCCGACATAACGGACTTTGCCCTTGGCGATGGCAGTCTCGTCCTTGACGAAGGCCCCCATGCGGTGATCGCCGAAATCGTCGCCGGTCACGACCGCATGGACACCCGGCAGCGCCAGCGCCGCGCTGGTGTCGTAACGGAGAATTCGCGCATGAGGGTAAGGGCTTTGCAGCACGGCGCCATGCAGCATGTTCGGCCGCGACATGTCGGCGATGTATTGGGCGCGGCCCGTCACCTTCTCGAGCGTCTCGAGCTTGGGCAGGCTCAAGCCTACGGCCATGGCTGGCTCGCTCACCGGGTGCCTCCCGTCACGACCGACAGAACCGCCTCGACGGTCTTGCGATAGCCCGAGCAGCGACAGAGATTGCCGGCAAGCCCTGCCCTGATCTCGTCGACGGTGGCGTTGGGACACTCCGCGACGAGCGCCGTCGCGGCCAGCATCATGCCGGAGGAACAGAAACCGCATTGCACGGCGCCAGCCTCGGCGAAGGCCTTCTGGATCGGCGCCAGGGCCTGGCCCTTGGCCAGACCTTCGATGGTGGTGACGGCACTGCCGTCGCAATTGGCCGAGAGCGAGAGGCAGCCGCGCACGGGCTGGCCCTCGATCAGCACGGTGCAGGCGCCGCAGACACCCTGATTGCAGCCGCGCTTGGCGCCGGTCAGCCCAAGCCGCACGCGCAAGGTTTCGAGCAGGGTCTCGTCCGATGGGACATGCAGCGCCCGGTCACGGCCATTGACCTTCAATGTGACGGCGATGTCGCTCATCGGGCCTGGGCCCTCGCCGCGCGCACTGCCCGGCGAACCAGGCGCGGAATGACCAGGCGCCGGTAATCGGCGCTGGCGCGGACATCGTCCACGGGATCGGCGGCCTCCGCCAGGAGCGCGCCTGCCGCGGCGAGCGACGCATCGTCGAGCTTGCCGCCGATCAGCTTGCGCTCGGCTTCGGCCAACCGTATCGGCTTGGGCCCGCAGGCGCCGACCGCGATGGCGATCCCGGCGCAGCTGTCGCCCGCCAGGGTCAGGACCACGGCGACCGAGGCCGTCGCATAATCGCCCTCGACCCGTGCCAGCTTGTCGTAATGACCGGTGGCCCGCGCGTCGCCCGCAGGCAGGTGGATCGCCGCGACCAGCTCGCCCGGCTCCAGCGCCGTCTGATACCAATCGGTGAAGAAATCGACGGCCTTGAGGCGGCGTGTGCCGTCGCCGCCGATGAGTTCGATCTCCGCATCGGCCGCGACCAGGGCCGGCGGATAATCCGCGCCCGGATCTGCGAAGGCGATCGAACCGCCCATCGTGCCCATATTGCGCACCGGCGGATTGGCGATCACGGACGCCGCCTGTTTGACGACCGTCTGGCCCGCTTCGAGCGCGGACGAGTTCGCCGTGGTGCGATGGCGCGTCATGGCGCCGACCCCAACCGAGCCGTCGGCATGACGCTGGATGCCCGCCAGCCCCTCGATCTTGCGCAGGCTGACAAGGGCGCTCGGCTGCACCAGCCCGGCATTCATCATGGCGACGAGGGTGGCGCCGCCCGCGAGGCATTTCGCCTCGGGATCCTCCGCCAGCAGGCGGACCGCCTCTTCCAGGCTGTTCGGCATATGAAGCAGCGGAGCGCTCATGCGGCGGGCTCGAGCCTTTCACGCATGGTTTTCACGAAATCGCCGCCGATGCCTTCGGCCTTCTTTTTCATCACGCCCAGGCCGAACTTGCCGAGCCTGCCCACGATGGAAATCTCGGTGCTGTAGCGGACTTCCGTCACGCCGGGTTCCGGCTCCTGCAGCTCCAGCAGCGTCTTGGCCTGGAGCATGGAGGCGCGGCTCCCCTCCTCGCCCTTCGTCAGGGAGCGCAGATAGTTCGGCGCAACTTGTTCCTCCACCTGGACGTCGAGCTTGAACTCGGCCTTGATCGGACCGATGGCGACGCGAACGCCGGCCTTGTAGCTGTTCGGACCCGTCACCTGGATGCCGGTGCAGCCGGGAATGCAGGGGCCGACCTGCTCGGGGTCGGTTATGAAGGCCCAGACCCGTTCGCGCGACGCGCGCACGGTGAACCCATCCTCGATCTTCATGACGCTAGCCCACCCCGACCCCTTCGATCGCCGTCGCCGGCCTCGCTCCCAACCCCGGCGAAGCCCGGTTCAGCGCGCTTCGCGCTGAACGATCATGGCGGGATCGACGAACTTTCCGCGCTCGATGACCGTGGCATTGTCGAGCAGCACGGTGCAGTCGCGCATGGGCACGTCGTAATGGCCCTTGGTCTTGCGCTTGCCCCCGCCTTGCGTGTTGGGCCCGGTCGAGAACAGGAAGTTTCCCGGGAAGGTCCGGGCGCTGGCATGACTGCGTTCCGGCGCGTCGCCATTGAGGGCGATGTTGTACCAGCGCGCCTGCGGATTGAGGCCCCAGCCCAGATGCGAGACGGCATGGCCGTCCATGTCGCCCGGATGCGCACGGTTGTCGTCGAGCCAGTCATTCATCAGCTTGGCGTCGAGCCCGCCTTCGATCTTGCGGATGAAGCCGTCGCGGATCTCGAGCCGGATCGGGTCCTGCACATAGCGGCAATAGGGCAGCACGATGATGTCGCCCGGCTGCACCACGACGGTGCCGTTGGCCGTGCCTTCGTTCGGGAAGGTGTGCACATGGCCGCCGCCCCAATGATCGAAATGGCCGGGCTCGTCGGCATAGCCCCACTGGCTCATCACCGGATATTCGCCGCATTTGACCGTGAGGTCGGTGCCGGCATCGCTGAGGATTCGCATCTCGCGCGCCTGGGCGAGGCGGCCATGGGCATGCTTGACCGCTTCCTTGAGGCCCTTCGGCGCCAGGAGCTGCTCGAGGTCGTCCGGCGCATCGATGATCATCAGCACCCGCGTGCCGCCATTCATCACTTCCTTGAGCCAGGCGGTGAAGAGCGGGATATGGAGGCAGACCAGGATGTCGGCCTGGCGGATCGCGTCGAGCGTGCCCTTGCATTTGCCGACCGTCGGCACCCCGACCTTGGTCCAGGAGGGAATGGCGTTGACGCAGATCTCATAGATATCGGCGCCCAGTTCGTCGGCCGCGGCGAAGGCGGCCTCGACATATTCGCGCCGGGCCGCCAGATCGGTCAGGACCACCACGGTTTCGCCGGCCTTTACCTGGCAAAGCTGGAATTCCTTGCGGTAGAGCCCCGTCAGCCGAGCCGGGTTGATCTCCTGCGCGCGCGCGGCGGCGACTGTCCGCATCCCTCATTCCTCCCTGCAACCGGCCCCGCTGGCCGCCCAGTCAATGGGCGCCCATCATGTGCAGCCGACCCGTCAAAGTCGAGAGGCTTTTGAGCCTTGAAATTGCTGGGACTTTGGCGGTTATTGCCGGTCGCAAAACCGGCCTGGGAGGAGTTCCCGAAGCCGCCCAACGCGGCACGAGGTCAGCCGGCCCTCCCGAACCATGGGCGCCATCGATCGCAGCCAAGCCGTGATCTTCGGCGGCTTAAATTCCTATGCCCCTCAGCCGATCCTGGCCGTCGGAAGCTGCCCAATAAGTGAGCAAAACTGGAGCAGGACAATTTCCCTTGACCCTCCCCCGGCGGTCAGGGGCCTTGGCAGCCGCAGCTTTTAAGCGAAAATACACCCTTCGATCTAGGTCATCGCGAAATCACGGCCGCAAAACTATCCAAAAGGATAGAAGATTTATCCACAACTTCTCAATCTTTGTCGCCGAGACTCGCAATACGAGTCAATTTTTATGAAATTCATCCATAAGTTGTAGTCGTTCCCAAATCGCGCTGCAACGATGGAAGTTCATCACGGCGACAGGACCGCCGCATCCGCGGTCTCAAGGGAGAAGAAAAATGACGGCCATCACCGCTGCGAGCCATCAGGGCCGCGGCAATTTCCTTGCGAACATGAAGATCCGCACCCGGGTGATCCTCGGGTTTCTCTGCGTGCTGGCGATCCTCGCCGCGATTGCGCTGGTGGGATTCTTCGGCTTCAGCAAGGTCGCGACGGAGTTCGCCAACTACACCGACGTCGTCAACATCGCGTCGGACGCGCAGACGATCGAGCGCAACCTCACCGATCTGCGCCGCCATGTCGAGATGTTCGTCGAGACCGGCGATGCCGCCGACGTCGACGCCACCCATGAGATCGAGAAGCAGCTCGAGGACGACATCGCGACGGGCAGCAGCGAAGCGATCGACGACGCGCAGAAGCAGGACATCCAGGGCATCGGCACGTCGCTCAAGGATCTGGTGACCGATTTCGACAAGGTCGTCGATATCGAGACGCAGCGGACCCACATCGCGACCGACGTTCTCGACGTCACCGGCCCGAAACTGGCCGAGGATTTCGTCGATGTCGGCCGGCAGGCGAGCCAGGACGGCAATGGCGCCGCCTCGATCCTCGCCAGCAACGCGTTGCTCGAGATGATGAAGGCCCGGCTCTACGCGAACCTGATGCTGGACCGCCATGAATCGTCCAACGCCCAGCAGGCCGAGGAAGCCTTCCAGGGCGTCAAGAAGAGCCTGGAGGATTTGGACAAGCTGACGCTGACTCCCGCGCTTCGCAGCGAGGTCGACCAGATCAAGACCCTGGTCGCCAGCTACGAGGAAGCCTTTCAGCAGAGCAAGACCTTCGACGACAACCTCGAATCGCTGACCACCGTCACCATTGCCGGCGAGGTCAAGACGATCACGGGCGATGCCGACGCGATCAAGAAGGATGCCGCCTCCGACGAGGAACAGGATGCCACGGACACCGACGGCGTGATCGCGGGCACCAAGACCCTGTCCACGCTGCTCAGCGTGGGCGGCCTGGTGCTGGGTCTCGTTATCGCCTGGCTGATCGGCCGGGGGATCTCGCGCCCGATCGTCGCCATGACCGGCGCCATGACCAAGCTCGCGGGCGGGGACAAGGCGATCACGGTTCCGGCGCTGGGGCGCAAGGACGAGATCGGCCAGATGGCCGATGCCGTCGAGGTCTTCAAGCAGAACGCGATCGAGATGGATCGCCTCGCGACCGAACAGGCCAAGGAGCAGGAACGCAAGGAAGCGCGCCAGCGGGCGATCGAAGGCTACATCAAGAGCTTCGATGAATCGGTCTCTGGCCTGCTCGGGATCCTCGCCTCCGCGGCGACCGAGATGCGCTCGACCGCCGAGAGCATGTCGGCGACCGCCGAAGAGACCTCGCGCCAGTCGACCGCCGTCGCGGCCGCCTCGGAACAGGCTTCCACCAATGTCCAGACGGTGGCGGCCGCGGCCGAGGAGTTGACCAGCTCGATCAGCGAGATCACGCGGCGTGTTTCGGAATCCACCCAGATCGCCGGCCGCGCCGTCGACGAGGCGACGCGCACCAACGGGGCCGTGAAAGGCCTCGCCGACGCCGCGCAGAAGATTGGCAATGTCGTGCAGCTCATCAACGATATCGCCAGCCAGACCAATCTCCTGGCGCTCAATGCCACGATCGAGGCGGCCCGCGCCGGCGAAGCCGGCAAGGGCTTCGCGGTGGTGGCCTCCGAGGTCAAATCGCTGGCCACCCAGACCTCGAAGGCGACCGAGGAGATCGCCGGCCAGATCCAGGCGATGCAGGGAGCGACCGACGGGGCCGTGACCGCCATCGAAGGGATCGGCACGACCATCACCAAGATCAGCGAGATCGCGACGGCCATCGCCTCGGCCGTCGAGGAACAGGGTGCCGCCACCCAGGAGATCGCGCGCAATGTGCAGCAGGCGGCGGCCGGAACCTCCGAGGTCTCGACCAATATCACCGGCGTGACCCAGGCCGCGGGTCAGACCGGTGCCGCCTCGGCGCAGGTTCTGTCCACGGCGGGCGAGCTTGCCAAGCAGTCGGAAGTGCTGCGCGGCGAGGTCAGCAGGTTCCTGGATAATATCCGCGCCGCCTGACGCCAAGGAAACGGAGCGGGCTTGGGCCGCACAACCCCGGCCCTACCCGCTCCGGCCCCTCGGCACTGTCATCGTGCCCTTCATCTCAGGATCGCCATCTCAGGATCGTCGCCATGACGAACATCGTCACTCATCCGGCCTTGGACGCCGGTCGGACCCGGTTGCTGGGTTTCTATCGCGACCAGCTCTGCGCCCAACGCGACCGCGCCGTGCAGGCGCTCAATACCGCCCTGGCGTCGATGATGGCGCTCCAGGACGAGTGCAATCGGGTCGCGCTCGGCCCGATGATCGACAGCTTCCGCACCGCCGCCGAGGCCTTTGCCCGGATCGATCCGCTGGCGCCACCCGATGCCCTCCTGCTGGCCCGCCTGACGGAGGCCCTGGACCGGCTGGCTCAGCTGACCCTCAATTCCGGCATCCTCTGAGACCGCTTAGAGCAGGCCGCGCTTCGCCAGGTTGCGCATCAGCTGCGTGGTGCCGAAGCGCCAGGCCGGCGCCTTGTCGCTGGTGGTGACACGATTGGTCAGGCTGCCCAGGGTCGGAGTCGAGATCGTGACGATATCGCCGATCTCATGGGTGAAGCCCTGCCCCGGCCCGCGCCGGTCCTGGATCGGCGCGAACATGGTGCCGAGATAGAGCACCACGCCGTCCGGATATTGGTGATAGGCGCCGATCAACTGCTCCACGAGCTCCTCGGGATCGCGGCTGATCTCCGAGATCGAGGATCCGCCCTGGAGCCGGAACTGGTTGGGCCCTTCCACCCGCAGCCCGATATGCGCCTTGCGTACATGGTCGAGCGAGAAGCCGCCATCGAACAGGCGCAGGAACGGCCCGATCGCCGAGGAGGCGTTGTTGTCCTTGGCCTTGCCCAGCAGCAGCGCCGAGCGCCCCTCGAAATCGCGCAGATTGACGTCGTTGCCGAGCGTGGCGCCGACGATGCGGCCATCGGAGGAGACCGCAAGCACCACTTCCGGCTCGGGATTGTTCCAGGTCGAGCCCGGATGGATGCCGATCTCGGCACCATGGCCGACCGAGGCCATCGGCTGGGCCTTGGTGAAGATCTCGGCGTCGGGCCCGATCCCGACCTCCAGATATTGCGACCAGATGCCCTTCTTGATGAGCAGTGCCTTGAGCGTCGCCGCGGCGGGCGATCCCGGCTTCAGGGACCGAAGGTCGCTGCCGATGGCGGCCAGGATCTCGGACCGGACCGAAGCCGCGCGCTCGGGCGCCCCCCGCGCCTGTTCCTCGATCACGCGCTCGATCAGCGAGGTCACGAAGGTGACACCCGAGGCCTTGACCGCCTGTAGATCGATCGGCGCCAGCAGCGAGGGCTTGCTCTTGTCCTGGCGGTCGGTCGGGGTGTTGGCCAGGATATCGGCGAGGCTTCCCACCCCCTCGCCCTTGGCCGCCTTCGCGGCCTTGGCCGGATCATTCTCTTCGCAGAGCTGCGAGACCGTCGGGAAATCCTTGGTGATATCGACCAGCGCCTCGCCCTCGAGACGCACCACCGACGGCCCTTCGAGCTCGGGCCGCCAGACGCGCCCGATCAGGGTCGCCGACTGGGCATCCTCCGGCAGGGTGGTCGCGACCGACAGGCCCAAGGGCAAGGGATGGCTCATGATCGGTCCTCAGCGGCGCTTGAAGACGGGCGCGCGCTTTTCCTTGAAGGCTTGGCGGCCTTCCATCGCGTCCTCGGTCGCGAAACAGACGGTCTGGAGGTCGCGCTCATACTCGATCGCCTTGTCGAGCGGCATCGAGAAGGCCGCGCGCAGATTGAGCTTGGCGGTCTCGGCCGCGATCGGCGCCCGCGCCGCGATGGCGCCGGCGATCTCGCGCGCCCGGTCCATCAGCTTGTCCGAAGCCACGACCTCGCTCACCAGGCCCCAGGCCAGCGCTTTCTCGGCCTCGATCGGATCGCCAGTCATGATCATGAGGGCCGCGTTCGAGGGCCCGACCGCATGGGCGAGATTGACCGCCATGCCGCCGCCGCCGATCCAGCCCAGCTTGATCTCGGGCGCCGCGAACCGCGCATTGGGCGAGCAGATGCGGATGTCGCAGCTCATCGCGGTCTCGAGCCCGCCGCCAAAGGCATAGCCATTGACCGCCGCGATCGAGGGCTTCACCAGCTTGCGCACGGCGTCGCAATAATCGGGGCGCGAGCGGAAGGCCCAGGGCGTCGGATAGGTGTCGAGCTCGCGGATGTCGGATCCGGCGCAGAAGGATTTCTCCCCCGCTCCGGTCACGATCACGACGCGCACAGTGTCGTCGCGATTGCAGCGCTCGATCGCCTCGATGATCGACTGGATCATCTCCGGCGTCATGGCATTGAGCTTCGCCGGCCGGTTCAGCGTGATGGTCGCGATCTGGTTCTCGACCGTGCAGAGGATGTTCTCGTCCATCGTCCAACCTCAAAGTTCGGCGCCTGTCGGGCGCAAGGCGGCGTAGCAACTCTGTAACCTGCCGGCAATGCCGACGGCAGGCTGCCGTTCGTTCAGGCCCTCCCGCAGGAGGGCCGAGGCCTGCGTCTGGAACGCGATATAGCCGTCGAAGCGGGGCCGGACCCAAGCCTGTTCCAGCGTCCGGAAACAGTTCTTGTAGAAATCGTCCCAGGCGGCGTTGATGCCCGCATCCTGCCAGGAATCGCGCCGGCTGGGTTGTCCCTCGTGGGCCGGGATGAAACCGGTCTGGGCCTCGGGGCCCATGAGCCAGCGGAGATGATCGAGCAGCACCGGCAAAACCTGGCAGCGCGTGCTGATGGCGATTCCGGTGCCGCCGAGGGTCGAGCCGGGCCTGCCCGCGGGCTTGGCCGCAGGCGCGTTGTGAAAGGCGACGCGTTTGGCCTTGGGATCGCGCGGCGCCGCGTAGTTCACATAGCCATAAACCAGAGGGCAGAGCGCCAAGTCGTCGCCCGCGGCCATCCGGTTCAGGATCCCGATCGGATTGAGATCGCGGGCGGCCGGCAGGCTGCGCGCGCTCAAGGGCCGCAGGATGTCGAGCGCGGCTGCCACCATCTGCGGCGACAGGAAGCGCTGAGGATCTTGAGCACCCGGGGCCTCGCCCAGCGAGACTGCGATCGACATGAGGCTCAGGATCGCATGCGGTCCCGCCAGCGAGAGACAGAGAGGAATGCTCGCCGGCAGCGCCGCCACCTCGGCCCAGCTCGCCGGCGGATCGCGATCCAGGAGATCGGGGCGCAGCGCCATCACCTGCGTCGCCGCATCGAGCGGCAGCGCCCAATGCGAACCGGCATAGCGATAGCTCGTCAGACAGGGCCCGATCGTGTCTCGCGCCCAAGCCGCGATCTCGTCGCTCGCGAAGATGGCTTCCAGCGGCTGCAGGCAGCGCTTGGCGACCGCCTCGCCGATATGGGGATGATCGAGCACGACGATGTCGTAGCGGCGGCAGAGATCGTCGATCGGATGGGATTCGAAACCCTCGAGCGGCTGGCGGTCCCACTGGATCGTCAGCCCGTCGCGCGCCTCGTCCAACCGCGCGGCCGCCGCCTGCAGCGCCTTGTAGCCGCGCGGATGATCCCAGGTCAGTCCCCGATAGGCCGGCATGGCTAGATTTTGGTTTCGGCGAGCGCGCCCGACTTCATCAGCGCATCGATCCGCGCATCGTCATAGCCGGCGGCCTTCAGGATCTCGCGCGTATGCTCGCCCGCGAGCGGCGCCCCGCGCTCGACCGTCGAGGGCGTCTTGGAGAACTTGATCGGGAAGCCCGGCGTCTTCACATGGCCCTCGGTCGGATGGTCATATTCGACGAAGGTGCCGTTGAGCTTGATCTGCGGATCCTTGACCAGATCCTCATAGCCATAAACCGGACCCGCCCAGATATCGTTGGCCGCGAAGAGCTCGAGCCATTCGGCGCTGGTGCGGGTCTTCAGCCGCTCGCGGGTCTTGGCGAAGATCTCGTCGCGGCGGGACCAGGAATCGGTCTCGTCCTCCATCGTCAGGAAGGAATCCTCGCCGATCAGCCCGCCGAGCTTCTTGAGGCTCGGAAAGGCGACGATGATCGACCCGTCCTTGGTGGCGAAGGCGCCATAGGGGGCCCGGATATAGACATGGGCGTGGGGCTCGGCCGAGCGCGACTGCGGCTTGCCGGCTACCGTGAAGATCGACAACTCCTGCATCTGCAGGGTCGTGATGGCGTCGAGCATGTTGACCGTGACCAACTGCCCCTCGCCGGTACGCTCGCGATGCAGCAGCGCTGCCAGCGCACCTTCGAAGGCTGTGTAGGCCGTCACGGCATCGACCAGATACTGGCCTGCTGGTGTCGGCGCCTCGCCTTCCCGGCCGGCCGAGAGCATCGCGCCCGACATGCCCTGCAGCACCAGATCCTGGCCCGGCTTGTTGATATAGGGACCGGTCTCGCCATAGCCCGACATCGAGACATAGATGAGCTTCGGGTTGATCTTGGAGAGGCTCTCGTAATCGACGCCCAGCCGCTTGGCGACGCCCGGGCGATAATTCTGCAGGAACACGTCGGCCGTGCGCACCAGATCCATCAGCACGGCCTTGCCGTCTTCGGACTTCAGATCGACCGCGATCGAGCGCTTGTTGCGGTTGAGCGAGAGGAAGGAGACATTGACGCGATTGCCCTTGGCGCCGCCCGCCGCGACATGGCGTTGCCATTCGCCCGTCACCGGTTCGACCTTCACGACATCGGCGCCCAGATCGCCCAGCCTCTGGGCCGCGAACGGCCCCGCCATGGCGATCGAGCAGTCGAGAACGCGATAGCCGGTCAGAATACCCATGATCGAAGAAACCTCGTGGAGCTTGATTAGTGCATCACCCAGCCGCCATCGACATTGAGCGTCTGGCCGGTGACGAAGCTGGATTGGTCGGAGATGAAGAACAGGATCGCGTTGGCGATGTCGGTCGCCGAACCGCGGCGCTTGAGCGACTGATGGTCCAGCACGAAGCGGGTATAGCCCTCGGGGTCGGGATGGATCTTCTCGGCGTCGGTCGGAAAGGCGCCGGGCGCGATCGCATTGACGGTGATGCCATGCGGCCCGAACTCACGCGCCCAGGCGCGGGTCAGCCCCACCAGCGCCGCCTTCGAGGCGACATAGGGCGAGAGCAACGCCCAGCCGCCATAGAAGGTCACGCTCGAGATATTGACGATCCGGCCCCAGCCCTTGCGCTTCATGTAGGGCAATGCCGCCTGCACGCAGACGATCCCGGCATCGACATTGACGCGCTGCACCGCCTGATGCTCCTCGACCGTGAACTCCTCGAACGGCTTCGAGGGATAGATCGCGGCGTTGTTGATGACGACGTCGAAGCCGCCCTCGCGCTTGGCGATCTCGTCCAGCCGGCGCGCGAGGCCCTTGAGGTCGCCGAGATCGATCGCTTCCAGGGCGATCGAGCCCGGGCTAACATGCTTGGCCGAATTGGCAAGCCGTTCGGCCTTGACCGGATCGCTGTCGATCGCAATGACGCGGGCACCCGCCGCCGCCATGGCGAGCGAGGTGTCGTGGCCGAGGCCGCCCGCGGCTCCTGTATAGAGAACGGTCTTGCCCTTGAGCGTCATGCCCGGGCTCCCGTCGTCTGGCGCGCTGGTTTGCCCCGACCGGGGATCGGGTCCCAGCGATTGCTCGGCGCCGGATAGTCGCTGTCGGGCTGCGTGGCGATGGCCGTGATGCGCTTCTCGGTGGCTGCGATGGCCTGTGCCCCGTCGAGGACGGCGAAGCGGGTCCTGTAGCGCTTCTCCTCGCCATGCTCGAGCCAGATCAGCTCGCCCCGCTCCTGTGCGAAGGGCTTGCCATAGACATGGTTGGTCGAGGGCTCGATGCCGACCGCATATTGCCCTTCCTGGAAATTCTGCCATTGGAACTGGCAGGGAAACTCGTTCTTGTTGGTCTCGACCAGGAAGCCCAACCCCAGCGCGTCGTTGACGATGGCGACCGGAATCTGACCGGCGGCGTCGGCCGCCATCGCATGCTGCCAGACCTGCTCGTGGAAATTGGCGCGCGGTCCCGGCAAGCGGCGATAGCCGACTTCCTGCTTCTTATAGTCGTCGGCATGGGCGGCCCAGACCGTATGGGCGACCGGCGCCAGATAGCGCGAGCCCTCCGACAGCACCGGATGGCCGATATTGATGTGGTAGCAGAACATATGCGGCGTGCGGTAGAAGCCGTGATTGACCACCCGATCCTGGATCGTGAACTCGCTGGCGCCCAGCTTCGCCTCGATGCGGCGGATCAGATGGAGATCCTCGCCGAACACCGCCGATTGCTGGATCACGCCCTCGCAGAACAGGGTGCATTCGTCGCCGTCCCATTGCTCGCCATAGGAGATCAGCTTGCCGGGAATGGTCGAGATGCGGCCATGGATCGAGCTGCTGACCGACTTGCGATGGACGTAATGGTAATGGTCCGATTTGTCCTCATGCATGAAGAGGATGTGGTCGAGCCCGCAGGTCACGACCAGACCCGAGAAGGAACGCAGCCAGGCCAGCCCGCCCTCCCCTTCATACTCATGGAGGCCCGGATGGCGAAAACCGCTGGGCGAGTTCCAGCCGATGGCCTGGCCCTTATATTCGCAATCGGCCACGTCGAAGGCGCGGTCGAGCAGCACGGTGAAGCGCAGCCCCGAGCCGGTGCGGAACTCGAGCATGCGAATGCCGCGCTCGACGCCGTCGCCCAATGTCATCAGCCGCACGCCGGCGAACTGCGACAGCATACCGGCATGGGCCGCCACCTCGCGGCGGGTATAGGAGCGGCCGAAAAGCTGCACCATGATCAAACCTCGAAAGCCTGTTCCAGTCTTTGGCCGCGCGAAACGGCTGCGAGGCCGGCATCGCGGCGATGCCGGCCTCCGCCGCTTTCTCTCGATCAGACGCCGTTGGCGCGCAGGCGACCGTCGATGAACTTCTTCGCCCGCGGCACATCCGTCTCGTCGAGATGCTCGATGATGATCGGGATGTTCGGATGCTTCTCGCTGAGGCGCTTGAGATAATAGTCGTAATTCAGCGAGCCTAGCCCCGGGGCCGGCAGCTCGATCTCGCCGACGCCGCGGAAGGTGTGCGATTCCGAGGCGTCGATGTCGGCATGCTTCTCGGACTTGTCGCCGCCCGAGCGCTTCACGTCCTTGGCATGGGAGATGCGGATCTTGTCGGCAAGCGTGTCGAACATCTGCTTCAAGACCCCGTCCATCTTATCGATGTTGTGAGACTCGAAGTAGTTGGTCGGATCCATCAGCAAGCCAAGGCCCGGGTGATCGACCTCGGCGAACAGGCGGACCGTCTCCTCGACCGAGCCCACCACATTGTTCACATAGGTCTCGAGCAGGAACATCGCACCATGGTCATAGGCGATCTGCGACAGCTCCTTGACCACGGCTTTGCATTCCTGGAAGCCTTCCTCGGTCTTGTTCTTCGGATGCGCGACCCAGTCGGATTCCGTGTTGAAGGTACCGGTCTCGGAGATGACATAGGGCGAGCCGAAATGGCGCGCATTGCGGATGATCGCCTTGAGATAGTCGAGGCGCTTCTTCCGCTCGGCCGGATTGGGATGCACGATGTTGGTGTAACCCGAAATGCAGCAGACCGGCAGATCATGATCGCGGAAAGTCTCGCGAACGGTCTTGGCCTTTTCCTTGGTGATCGATTCGGGCGTCGAGAAGTCGATGTCCTTGAACGCCAGATCGAGCTGCACCGTGTTGAAGCCGTGCGCCCTGATCTTTTGGGCCTGCTCTTTCAACGTGTAGGGGAAGTATCCTGAGAAAATACCGACCTGGATCATGGGTTATCCTCCTCCGATGATGGTGCGGTTCAGATGGGAAATTCGTCGAGGCGCACGGCGCGGCGCTCGGCCATCGAGCGATAGCCGGCTTCGATCAGGGCCATGGTCTTCACATTGTCCTGGCCTTCGAGCAGCGGCCGGGTGTTGGTCTTGAGTGCATATTGCAGCTGCTCCATCACGCCCTTGAAGGCATTGGGGAACCACATGGTCGACCAGGTCGGCTGCACCCACTTGCCTCCAGTCGCCTTCTTCGAGCAGTAGCGCAGGGTCGAGGGCGACCCCTTCGGATAATCGGGCCAGCCGATGGTGCCCTGGGCGACGCCTTCGGTGCCTTCGACCCGCCATTTGATGTAGATGTCGGACTCGTAGCCCTCTTCGCGCGGACCGCTCCACACATCTTCCATCGACACCGCCATGAGGCCCGAGGGGAAGGTCATGGTGGAGACGGTGATGCCGTCGCGATGGGGAAAGGTCGTGCGCGGATCGGACCGGACGGCCGTGTAGATGTCGTTGGGATCGCCGAACAGGAAGCGCAGCACGTCGAGATGATGGATCGACATGTTGAGCAGGGTCAGGCGGTCATATTCGTGGAGGAAGGGCTGCCAATGCGGGATCGCCCGCATCTCGATCGTGGCGAGCACCGGCGTGCCGAGCGAGCCCTTGTCGAGGATCTGCTTCAGGACGCGCATCGACTGGTCGAAGCGCATGTTCTGGTTGACCGAGAGCACCTTGCCCGCGGCCTTGCATTCGGCGGCGATGCGCTTGGCTTCCTCGAAGGTCATGGCGAGCGGCTTCTGCGCCAGGATCGCCTTGATATGCTTCTGCTTCAGCGCGTGCCGGATCAGGTCCGGCTGCTGGTGGGGCGGATAGGCGATGTCGAGGATCTCGACCCGCGGATCCTCGATCAGCTTCTCGGGCGTGTCGTGGACGGTGCCGATATTCCAGCGCTTGGCGACGTCGGTCGCCTTCGCCTTGGTGCGCGACGCGATCGCCACCACCGGGAAACCCGCCTCGTGATAGGAGGCCAGGTGAACGTCCGCCATGATGAAGCCGGCGCCGATGCAGCCGATCTTGAAATCGCGGCAGCGGACCTCAGGGTCCGGAGAAAAACCGAGTGCGTCCGTCATGGCGGGTTTCCTCTCTCCTTATGCGGCGGCGATGGCGGAGGATCCATGGGCGAAGGCGCGACCGTCCTCGCTCGAGAACAGATGGATCCGCGCCGGATCGAGCGCCAGGCCGATGCGCTCGCCGAGCTTCAAGCCCGTCTGGCCCTGGACCAGGGCCCGCAGGATCAGCCCGCCATATTTCACGTCGACGATCGTGTAACCGCCCAAGGGTTGCAGCTCATAGACTTCGGCAGGGGCGGCATCGGCACGGTCGGGCGAGACGATCCGGACATCCTCCGGTCGCACGCCCAGCTCGAGCGCTCCCGCTCCCGCCTGCGACCGGTTGGCCAGCGGCACCTTGAGCTCGCCGCCATCGGCGCGGAACAGCGACTGGGCCTGGTCCATGCGGCCGGGAATGAGATTGATCGGCGGCGATCCCACCAGCCGGGCGACATAGCGGCTGGCGGGCGTCATATAGATGTCGCGCGGGCTGCCGAGCTGGCGGATCTCGCCATGTTCGAGCACGGCCATGCGATCGGCAACCGACATCGCCTCTTCCTGGTCATGCGTCACATAAACCAAGGTGCGACCCAGCTCGGTCTGGATGCGCTTCAGTTCGACGCGGGTCTCCTCGCGCAGCCGCGCATCGAGTGCTGAAATCGGATCGTCCATCAGATAGGCGTTAGGCTCGACCACCAACGCGCGGGCAATCGCCACACGCTGGCGCTCGCCACCCGAGAGATGGGCCGGCAGCTTATGCAGGATATGGCCGATATGGAGCTTCTCGGCGACCGCGGCGAGACGTGTCTCGGCCACGGAAGGCGCCACTTTGCGCTCGACCAGCGGGAAGCGGATATTGTCGCGTGCCGTCATATGCGGGAAGAGCGCGAGATTCTGGAACACCATCGCGACATTGCGCACGGCCGGCGGCAGCAGCGTCACATTCTTGCCGCCGATCCGGACTTCGCCCTGGTCCGGCGTCTCCAATCCCAGGATCAGCCGCAGGATCGTGGTCTTGCCCGAGGAGGGCGGCCCGAAGAAGCAGAAGAACTCGTTGTCGGCGACGCGGAAGGACAGATCCTTGACCGCGACGGTCTTGCCGAAGCTTTTCGAGACATTGACGAATTCGATCTCGGCCATGAGGTCACGCCTCCAGGATCGCGCGGCCGCTGCCGGCCTCGAAGAGCCGGACCCGGCCCGCACGCGGCGTGAGGCGCAGGCGCTCGCCGGTCTTCACCGCGGCCAGGTTCTCGGTGACGATCTTCGCGGCACGGTCGCCCGCCGCCAGATGCAGGATGGCGCGCGGCCCGATACGTTCGACGAAGATGACCTGCATGACCATCCCAGCCCCGCCTTCCGCGGCGAATTCCAGATCCTCGGGGCGGATGCCAAAATGGACGTCCTTCGCACCGGCCTTGCGAACACCGGCCGCCAGGGGTGCTGCCAGCGTTTCAGAGCGTCCCGCGGGTCCACAGTCGATCGAGAGCCGTCCGTTTTCTTCGATGACCGTGCCGGCGATGAGATTCATGCCGGGCGCGCCGAGGAAACGGGCGACGAAGGTATTGCAAGGATTGTTGTAGACATCGAGCGGGCTGCCGACCTGCTGCAGGAGTCCGTGATCCATCACGGCGATGCGGTCGGCCATGGTCATGGCTTCGAGCTGGTCATGGGTCACATAGACCATGGTCTGGCCGAACTCACGCTGCAGATGCTTGAGCTCGGTGCGCATCACCGCGCGGAAGGCCGCATCGACGTTCGACAACGGCTCGTCCAGCAGGAAGATCGAGGGATTGACCGCGGCCGAGCGGCCGATCGCCAGGCGCTGCAGGATATTGACCGAGAGCTTGGCCGCGGGCCGGTCGAGATAGGGCTCGAGCTGCAGGAGCTCGGCGACCTTGGCGACGGCCTTGTCGATCTCGGCCTTGGGCAGATGGCGCATCTTCAGGCCATAGGCCAGGTTCTGGCGCACGGTCATATGGGTGAAGATGGCGTAGTTCTGGAACACGAAACCGACGCCGCGCTTGCCCATCGGGGTCTGCGAGACATCGACGCCGTCGAACAGCACGCGGCCCGAGCTCGGGCTCTCCATGCCGGCGATGATGTTCATGGTGGTTGATTTGCCGCAACCCGACGGGCCCAGCAGCGCCATGAATTCCTTGTCGCGGATCTCCAGGTCCATCTGCTTGATGGCCGAGAAGCCGCCGAAATGCTTGACCAGGTTCTCGAGATGGATGGCGGCCATGTCAGCTCCTCCGCCCCATCCGGCGCAGCGCCATGTTGGCCACGACCGACAGCGTGATCAGGATGAAGAGGGCGATGGCCGCGACATAGGCCCAGGTCAGGTCCTGGGTCGTGATCTTGTAGATATAGACCGAGATCGTCTCGGTCGCGACGCCGGGTCCGCCGCCGGTCATTACATAGAGCGTGTCGAAGATCTTGAATATCTCGACCACCCGGATCGCCAGCGCGATCACGATCACGATCTTGATGCGCGGCAGCATGATGGTGATGAAGCGCTGCCACCAGGAGGCACCCAGGAGGGTCGCCGCACGGAGCTGGTCCTCCGGCACGCCGATCAGGCCCGCCAGCAGGATCAGGAACATGAGCGGCGTCCATTGCCAGATATCGGCGATCATCACCGCGACCAGCGCCAGCTTCGGATCGGAGAGCCAGGCGACCGCAAAGTCCATGCCAGTGACGCCCGAGATGATCCCGTTGATGGGCCCGCCCGACTGGAACAGCATGAAGAACATGTAGCCGGCGACCGAGGGCACCACCATCATCGGCGTCAGCAGGATCGAGTAGAACAGCCGCTTGCCGATGAAGTTGTCGACGAACAGCACCGCCAGTCCCAGCGCCAGGAAGAACTGCGCCGGGACGCAGACCGCCATCACCAGGAAGGTGCGCCGCAGCGCTGCCCAGAGCCGGTCGTCCTGGATCAGGTCGACGAAATTGGCGAAATTGTTCCAGCTTTCATAGGCCGAGACCCAGTTCACCCCGTCGAGCGGCGACCAGTCCGTCAGGCTGATATAGATCTGCATCAGCAGCGGGAAGACGGCGATGAAGAGGATCAGGATCTGCGTCGGCAACGTCATGCGGAAGCCGAGGCGCTTGCCCTCCTCATCCAGGGTCAGTTGCCGCGGCAGGTTCGCAGGGGTTGAAGTCGTGGCGGTCACGGGACGTCGGTCTCCGGCTCTATTGCTTGAGCGCGCCGAAGGTCAGGCCGCGGACCAGATATTTCTGAATCGCGATGCCCAGCACCACCGGCGGCACGGCCGCGATCAACCCCAGCGCCGCCTTGGCGCCATAGAGCTGACCGGTCATGGAGGAAGACAAGCTGGCCATATAGACCGGCACCGTCACCCACTCCTTGGTGGTGAGCAGCAGGCCGATCAGATAGTCGGACCAGTTGAGGATGAAGACGAAGAGTGCCGAGCTCGCCAGCGGTGCGCGCATCACCGGCAGGGTGATGCGCATGAAGACGCGGAAGCGCGAACAGCCTTCGACCAGCGCCGCCTCCTCGATCTCGCGCGGCATCTCGTCGAAGAAGGTCTTCATCAGCCAGAAGGCGAAGGGCAGCGTGACGATGCCATAGACCAGCGCCAGCCCCCACCAGGTATCGACCAGGCCGAGGAAGCTCCACATGATCATGATCGGAATCATCACCGCCATCGGCGGGAACAGCCGCAGCTGGATCAGGGCCAGCGGCAGGTTGCCGCCGACATTGAAGCGTGAGAGGCCATAGGCCGCGGCCGTACCGCAGGTCATGGCGATGAGCGTGCCGAAGATCGCGGCCAGCAGGGAGGCGACGATCGGCCGGACCGCGCTTTTGTCGAGCGCCACGATCAGCTCCGACGTTTCCTCGCCGAAGACGAAGCGGAAATTGTCGAGGGTGGGCTCGCGCGGCCACCAGGTCAGGTTGGCGCCGCTCGCGGTCCATTCGGGGATCGGCTTGAAGGCCATGGTGGCCATCCAGACGATCGGCACGAGCGTGATCGCGACTGCGGCGAGGATCAGCGCGTAGCGAACGAGCTCGAAGACAATGGAACGCTTCATGGGTGGGAAGCCGGCCGGTTTCGCGAAGTTCCAGAAAAAGAAGGGCCGGGCAGCGACCAGCGCTGCCCGGCCCGCGGATCAAATCAGTCCAGGATGGTCGGCCAGGCGGCCTTGTTGGTCTTGATCGCCTCGACGATCTTGTCCTCGCCGATGCGCCGCGTGATCTTCTTCCACTCCTTCTCGGTGTCGTTCATCGCCTGCTCCGGCGTCTTCGCCTTGGTGAGAGCAGCCACGAGATTCTCGTCGAGAGCATTGTGGTAGGCGGTGGCACCGGGATAGTTGATGGTCGGCACCGCGCGGGCGATCGTCTCCTGGATCGTCTTCACGTGGTAGGCGTGATAGGTCTCCTGCACCAGCGGGTCGGAGAAGTTCGCGAGCTGGAACGGATCGAAATAGCCGGCCGGATTGGCGGTCATCCAGCTGTAGATCCGGCTCGAGCCCAGCCATTGCAGCAGCAGGTAGCAGACTTCGGCATGCTTGCCCTGGGCCGAGATCGAGGCCGTCAGGTTGAGCCACAGCACCGAGCGGCTGACGATTTTGCCGTCGATCTCGCGTCCCGGCGGCTTCGAGGAGGCGAGCTTGCCCGTGACCTTCGATCCGTCATTGCCGGGGTTGTCGAGGAACTTCGGCATGTTGGAGAAGGCGCAGGTCATCGCGGCGCCGCCGGCGGCCATGTTGCCATACTGCTCCGGCCAGCCCCAGGAGATGGCGTCGGGCGAATGGTATTTCAGGCTGTCGACATATTCCGTCGTCGCCAGGATGCCATGCTCGGAATTGATCAGCGGCGTACCGTCATCCTTGAAGAGATACTGGTTGGGCGAAGCCGTCGAGCAGAAGCGCTGATACCAGTTGGTGTAGCCCCAGCCCTGGTTGCGCAGATCGGTGCAGCCGAACAGGCCCTTGTCCGGGCGATGGAAGAAGGTGGCCACGTCGTCCATCTGCTTCCAGGTGGTCGGGAAGACGAGGTCGTAGCCATATTTCGCCTTGAACGCCGACTGCTCGTCGGCGCTCTCGAACAGATCCTTGCGATAGACCCAGCACTGGAAGTCGCCGTCGAGCGACACGCCGTAGGTATGGCCGCGATACTCGTTGAGCAGCGCCACGCCCTGCTTGCCGCCGACATAGCCGCGGCCCGGCTCATCCCACTGCGGCTTATACTTCGCGACAAACTCATCCATCTGGACGAGGCCCTTGGTCTCGGCCAGATCGCCCAGCCGGTTCCATTCCGTCGCATAGACGTCGAAGGACCCGCCCTTGGTCGAGATGTCCTGCATCGTCTTGGTGAATTCCTGGCCGGTCGGCACGCCGACGACCTCCAGCGCGATGCCCGTTTCCTTCTCGAACAGATCCTTCACCGCCGGCGCGCCTTCCGGGAACGCCTTGGTCAGCTGGCCGACCGAACCGTCCGACAGCATCATGACCAGCTTCTTCGGGGCCTTGCCCGCGCCGACCATCTGCTTGAGTGCGTCGATCGCGCGGCCTTCAGGTGAGTCCGGGCCATATTGATAGCGCTCGGCACCCGGAAATCCGGTCGGTCCGCCGGTCATCCCGCTCGCCAGACCGGTATCGGCATGCGCCGAGCGGATCGACAGAAAGCGAGGCGCAATACCGACCGCCGCCGTAATGGCAGCCGTCGAACCCGCCGCCTTCAGAACGCGGCGGCGGCTCATCGATGAACGCAATCCGGGTGTCTTGGCACTCAAGGCCATGGATCAGTCCTCCCAGTGTTGGGGTCTCGGTCGCCCCGTTTTGATGGAAAGATTGATGCTATTTGATGCATTCTCTGTCAACAAAAAAGATGCAACGCGCCTAGTCTTTCATCAATTTCATGGGGCCACGCGCGGGAAACCTTGGCAGGCGGGCGTTCTTTTGCTATCGGAATCGAGACGCACTGCCTGATTTTTGGGCGCCGGAAATTGATCTTAATTGATTGAGAAAGCGGAGATTATTTCGGGTCACCCCAAGGGTTCAGCGGGAGACCGAGTATTTCTCCTGCTTCATGAAGCTCTTGCCTTCCGTCCTTCGAGGCTGTTGACAGAAACCATCATTTTACATCATAGATAGAGTCGTGCTTTCGCCCGGATGGTCAGAAAATGATGGATTACCTCAAGAATCGACCCCGTCTGCCGGGCGACATCGCGGCCTCGGCCAGCCGGCGCTGAACGAACCGAAGGATCGAAAGAGCTTCATGCGAACCACGATTGCCGATATCGCACGCGAAGCCGGCGTCTCCACGGCGACGGTGGATCGCGTGCTGAACAAGCGCGAAGGCGTCAAAGTCCGCACCCGCGACCGCGTGCTCACGGCCGCCGAGCGGCTGGGCTATCTGGAAGGCACGGTCGCGCCCGACCAGCAGAGCGAGATCGAGCTCGATTTCGTCCTGCCTGGCGGCTCCAACACCTTCATGACGATGCTGGCCGGCCATCTCGAAGAGATGGCGGCGCTGCGCCAGAAGGAGGCGCATATCCGTGTCCACTTGATCGAAGGCTTCAATCCCGATGCGCTGGCGGCGCGTCTGCACGCGATCCGCGGCCAGACGCAGGGCGTCGGCGTGATCGCGCTCGATCATCCGACCGTGCGCGAAGCGATCCGCAATCTTTCGGTCGAGGGCGTGCCGGTCCTGACGCTGGTCTCCGACATCTCGAACGTGCCGCGCGTCGGCTATGTCGGCGTCGACAATCGCGCCGCGGGCCGCCTCGCCGGCCATCTGCTCGGGCGCTTCATGGGCGCGGGCCGCGGCAAGGTCGCGCTCTTCGCCGGATCGCTCAGCTATCGCGGCCATGAAGAGCGCGAGATGGGCTTCCGCCATATGCTGGCCGAGGCCTTCCCCGCCCTCACCATCGTCGAGCTCCGCGAAATCCGCGACGATTCCCAGCGTGCCTATCAGGAGGCGCGGACCCTGCTGCGGACCTATGCCGATCTCGGCGGCATCTACAATATCGGCGCCGGCAATCGCGGCATCGCCCAGGCACTCGAGGAATCGGGCCGCGCGCGTCAGGTCGTGTTCATCGGCCATGAGCTGACCGAATATACCCGCCGCTTCCTCCTCTCCGGCATCATGGATGCGGTGATCGACCAGAATCCGCGCGTCGAGGCGCGCGAGGCCGTCGACCGCCTGATCCGCGCCGCCCGCAACGATCACAGCCAGCGCGCCGTGCCGGTGCGGATCCAGGCCATCTTCCGCGAGAATATTCCGGAGATTTGAAAGCCAAGCTCGGCCGCGGATCGCACCCGACCGCTCAGCGAAAGAAATCGGCGCGGTAGCTCCCGTCCTTGGTGACACGCTTGGGGTCCGGCCGGTCATAGACGACCAGCCAGCCGCGCCGCCCATCGGGATGCAACAACCGCGTGATGCCTTCGGGTCGCTCGGGTCCTTCGAACGTCAAGCCGGGCTCGCGCCGCAGCGCATCCTTGTCGACCAATCCCTCGCGGCGTGCACCGAAGGCATTTCGCCAGCGCAGCACCGACCAGGGTCCATCCAGACCCATGGTCGGCCCCGCGACGATCACGAGATCCTCGCCGACGACGGTCAGGTCGCGCACGCCCAGCCCGCCGAGATCGAGGAAGAATTTCCGATAGCGCCGGCTGCCGGCGCCGATCCCGGCCAGCCTCACCGTCGATCCCTGGATTTCGACCGAGAGCTGCAGGATCACCGCATAGCCGCGGATGACAGGCCCGCGGAGCCCGAGAAAAATTTTGTAGTCTTTCGCCCCGAGCCCTTCGATATCCAGTCCGTTCTCCTTGTCGGGCAGGCCGAGAAACGGGGCCAGGTGCGGATCTTCACGCAGCGCCCGCGTCAGGCTGTTTCCGGTCCGATCGAACGCGACACAGGGCGCGGTTCCATCGGCGGCCGAGACGATCTTGCCACCCTGCGCCGAGAGATGGAGTTGCCCGATCAGATAGCGGCGTGGCCGCCGTTTGACCGTCGTCAGGCTCTCCAGGAATTTTCGCGGACGACACTCGCTGTCGGAGGGGCTGGGCGGCGCCTGCCGCACCCGGCTGTGGGAGCCCGCGATCCAGAGGCGATCGCGATCGATCGAGAGCGCCTCGACATCGATCTCGGGGCCGCCCTTCGGCAGCGAGAAGTAAGCCGAGAGGTCGTAGGAGACGGCCCTGGCATAGCCTCGCCCGTCCCAGGAGAGCCGCTCGACTGTGCAACCTTCGTCGGAGGCCAGCCAGAGATGCTCGCCGGCCTGGGCCACCGTCGAGATGTTGTTGAGAAGATGCTGTTGCCGGCCGGCCTTGACCGAACCGAGCGGACCATAATCGAGGCGAACGCTGGAGGGCTTCATGGCGCCTGCCGAAAACTGCTCATCTGACGAACCATGACACGAAATCGTCGGCTCCGGACAAGTGGCGCCGGGGCCGGCCTGGCCAATGTTGGATCCACCGAAAACACTCGGAATTTGAATGCGTTGCGCGAGGCGCCCGTGGCCGATAGCCTGATTTCGACGAACGACCTTCGGGAACCTCGTCGCCCCCTCGCCCCGGTCTCGAGCCGCGCATGAGCGCCTTCACCGATCCCTTTTCCATCGGCGGCAAGACGCCCGAGATCGCGGAACATGCCGCCGTCCTGGTGATCGGCGCCGGCGAGGCCGGCATGGCCGCCGCGATCGAGGCGGCGAGATCCGGCGCGCAAACCGTCCTGATCGACGAGCATCCGCTCGACTCCGCCCTCTTCGGCCTCGATGTCCCGTTCCATTTCGGCCAGCGCGCCGACGGCTCGGTGCAGAACCAGGGCCGCGCGCTCGACCAGATCGCTCAATCGCACCCGCGCCTTGATGAGGCCTTTGAAGCCGGTGTCGATGTGCGGCTCGGCGTGACCGCCTGGGCTGGGTTCGTCAATGGCCCGACCGCGCATGGCCTGCCGAAACCGGTGGTCGCGCTCGCCGACGTCAACCGGTCCTGGCTGACGAGCTTCGACAAGCTCATCGTTGCGGCCGGCCGCCGCGATCTGGGTTTCGCCTTCCCCGGTTGGGAGCTGCCCGGCGTCATGGGGGCGGCGGCCCTGCACGCCCTCACCCATCATTACCGCGCCTTTGCCGGCCGAAGAATTCTCGTGCTGGGTGGCGGTCGGCTCGGGTTCGAAACGGCATTGGATGCCAAGCACAGCGGGATTGACGTCGTCGCCATCGTCGAGGCCGCTCCTGTTTTCTCGGCGCCGAACGACGTGATCGAAGCGGTGAAGGCGGCCGGCATCGCGCTCCATGCTTCCTCGATGATCGCGCGCGCCGAGGGCAGTGCCGCGGGTGTCGAGCGTGTGGAGATCGTCGCTCTCGATGCCACCCTCGCGCCCATCGCCGGCAGCGGGCGCATGATCGATTGCGACACGATCTGCCTCGCGCTGGGTGCCGTGCCCAATATCGAGCTGCTCGATCAGCTCGGCTGCAAACTGACCTATCGCGAGAATCAGGGCGGCCATGTTCCGCTGCTCAGCGCGGACGGGCAAACATCGCTCGAAGGAATTTTCGCGATCGGCGATTGCGCCGGCATCGCCTCGGAGGAGGATGGTTCGCGACGGCTGCAAAGCTGGACCCGGGCGGCTCTCGCCGCCGGCGGGCTCGATGTGACTGTCTGCCAATGCGAGGAGGTCACGCGGCGCGACCTGCTCGATGTCAGGCCCCCGCGCTATCTCGACCGCGAGGGCGCCGGTCTTCGCGCGCGGAGCCTGCAGACGCTGCTGGCGGACGGCCCCGTCAATCAGGACCAGATCAAGCGCCTGACCCGCGCCGGCATGGGAGCCTGCCAGGGCCGGCGCTGCCGCGAGCAGGTGACGGCGCTGCTGGCGCTCGCCGGGGGCATCGAGCCCGGAGCGGTGCCGCTGCCGAGCTATCGCCCGCCGCTGCGTCCGCTGCCGCTCTCGGTGCTGCGGGACGGCCACGAGCATCCCGGGATGCGCTCGGGCTGGGATGTGTGGTTCGGCATCGAGGGGCAGTTCGATCCCTATTGGACGATCAAGTGAGGCCCGCCATGAAGGGCGCACAGGTGGTGATCGTCGGCGGCGGCGTGACGGGCTTGAGCGCTGGCTGGTGGCTCGCACGCCAGGGCGCTGAAGTGCTGGTGCTCGAGAAAGGCATCGTCGGCTGGGAGGCCTCGGGCCGCAATGGCGGCGGCGCCAGCCATTCCTTCAGCCCACTCTTCCTCGAGGAGCAGCGGCTTTGGCCGCAGATGGACGAGCTCCTGGGCTATCCCACCGAGTTCCAGCCCTATCGCGTGCGCATCGGCCTGACCGAAGAGAACATGGAGATGTTCAAGCGCCAGATGGCAATCGCCGCGCGCCAGGGCTTCAAGGCCGAGCTGCTCACGCCGGACCAAGTGCGTGAGCTGGTGCCGCTCGCCGGCGACAATGTCATCGGCGGTGCCTTCTATCACTATGGCGGCCATGCCAATCCGCAGCGCACGGTCCAGGCCTATGCCTGGGCCTTGCAGGATCTGGGTGGCCGCATCCTGCAGCATTGTGCCGTGACCGGATTTCTCACCAGCAGCGGACGCGTCACCGGCGTCACGACCGACCGCGGCGAGTTCGGCTGCGACAACCTCGTCATCGCGACCGGACCACAACTCGGGCCGATTGCCGCGCAGCTCGGGGCCGAGGTTCCTGTGGCACCGGCCCGCGCCGAGATGATCGTGACCGAGCCCTTGCCGCTGATGAAGTATGGCGGTACTGACGGCAACGCGCTCTATGGCCGTCAGACCTTGCGCGGCAATCTCGTCTTCGGCGGCGGCCCGCATGAATGGCTCGAGGATGCGCCGCAGGGCGCCCGCGCCGCCACGACGCCCTTGACGCGCAATCTGGCCGGGCGCCTGCTGGAGCTCTTTCCGAAGGCGGCGCATGTGCGCATGATCCGCAGCTGGGCAGGCATCGTCGAGAACACGCCCGACGGGCGGCCGATCCTGGATCGCCTGAAGACCTATCCCAACACGGTGGTCGCGACCATGTCGAGCATCGGCTTCGGACTCTCGCCCGCGAGCGGCCGCGCCATCGCCGAGCTGGTGCTGCGCGGCCAGTGCGATTTCGCCGACCTCACCTCCTGCCGCCTCGATCGTTTCGCCAATCTCGATCCGGACTGGCGCCGGGACCGGGGCTGGATCCAGGCCGACGCGTTCGCCAGCGCGTCGGCGCAGGCCTGAAAGGACAACCCCTCGTGACCGAATCCGGACGCGATCGGCGCATGCGCGAGCGGCGCACGGGCCATCCGCACCAGCTTTCCTGGCGGCGGATCGTCAATCGTATGCGCCCCGTCGAGATCCTCGATGAAGACCAGGTCGAGCGGATCCATGTGGCGAGCCTGCGGCTGCTCTGGGATCTCGGGATGGAGTTCCAGAACCGCGAGGCGCTCGAGATCCTGGCGCGCAACGGCGCCAAGGTCGATTTCGACAGCGGCATGGTCCGCTACCCGCGCGAGGTGGTGGAGCATTTCATCGGCCTTGCCCCGTCGAAGGCCGAGATCCATAGCTGGAATCCCGAGCGACGCGTCGGCGTGGGCGACGGCGAGATCATCTTCTGCGGCGTCGGCGGTCCGCCCAACTGTTCGGATCTGGAACGGGGGCGGCGTCCCGGCACCTATCAGGACCAGTGCGACCTGATCCGCCTCGAGCAGTCCCTGAATGTGCTCCATTGCTGCGGCGGCACGCCAGTCGAGGCGATGGATCTGCCGGCGGATTCACGCCATCTCGACACGGTCTTTGCTTTCCTGACTCTGACCGACCGGCCCTTCTTCGGCCGCGCCATCGGGCGCACGCGCCTGGTCGATGCCATCGCGATGGTGGCGATCGCGCGCGGCGTCGAGCCCGACGCGCTGGCGGCCGAACCCGGCATCATGTCGGTCGTGAACATCAACTCGCCACGCCGGGTGGACAAGGAAATGGCGGCGGGGCTGATGCAACTCGCCCGCTCGCGCCAGCCCGCGATCGTGACACCCTTCACCCTCCAGGGCGCCATGAGCCCGGTCACCTTCGCCGGCGCGCTGGTGCAGCAGAACGCTGAGGCCCTGGGCGGCATCGCCTTCCACCAGATGGTGCAGGCGGGCGCACCCGCGCTCTATGGCGGCTTCACCTCGAATGTCGACATGAAATCGGGCGCCCCCGCCTTCGGCACGCCCGAATATGCGCGCGCGGTCCTCGCCGGCGGCCAGATGGCGCGGCGCTACAACCTGCCCTACCGCACCTCGAACGTGAACGCCTCCAACACCGTCGATGCGCAAGCGGCCTATGAGAGCCAGATGTCGATCTGGTCGGCGATCATGGGCGGCGCCAATCTCATCCATCACGCCGCCGGCTGGATGGAAGGCGGGCTCTGCGCCTCCTTCGAGAAGATGGTGCTCGACGCCGAGATGCTGCAGATGATGGGCGAGTTCCTGCGGCCTGTGGTCGTGGACGAGGACCAGATCGCCTTCTCGGCCCAGGTCGAGGTGGGCGTCGGCGGCCATTTCTTCGGCGCCGCCCATACGATGGAGCGGTTCGAGACGGCCTTCTATCAGCCGCTCCTCTCCGACTGGCGCAGCTACGAGAACTGGCGCGAGGCCGGCAGCCTCGACGCCACGCAACGAGCGCTCAAGATCTGGAAATCGCTGCTGGCGAGCTACCAGCCACCCCCGCTCGCCCCCGACCGCCGCGAGGCGCTCCAGGCCTATATGGCCCGGCGGAAGGAAGAGATCGGCAAGAAGGGGTTGGAGTAAACGCGATCCCCAGGAAGACATTCCGACCTCCTCCCTTTGTGGGAGGCACAAGGGAAGGAAACCGAATCCTCTAAGGCTTCGCCCCAATCCTCGGTATCATCCGTCCCGGCGATAACGCCGTCCCTATGGGACGGCAAGAGCGGGGGAAGCGACGATGGCAGATGTCAGGCATGATCTGACTCGGATCACGCTGGCCATTCTTTTCATTGCCGCCCTGATCGGCGTTTCGCTCTGGATCCTCGGGCCCTTCCTGCCGGCGGTGATCTGGGCAACGACGCTGGTCATCGCCACCTGGCCGATCATGCATCAGGTCCAGGCCCGGCTCTGGAACAGCCGTGCCCTGGCCGTGATCATCATGACCCTCGCCCTGTTGCTCGTCTTCGTCGTGCCCTTCTGGCTCGCGATCGGCACGATCGTCAAAAACTCCGACCGCATCGTCGAGTGGGCGGAGTCCATCGCGACCATGACCATGCCGCCGCCGCCGGCCTGGCTTGCCGATCTTCCCTTCATCGGCGCGAAGGCGGTGGACGCCTGGCAGAAGATCGCCGACATCGGCCTTCAGGACGTGCTGCAAAGAGTCAGGCCCTATGCCGCCATGGTCACGCAGTGGTTCATCGGCGCGGTCGGCAGCTTCGGCATGGTGCTGATCCAGTTTCTGCTCACGGTCGCGATATCGGCGATCATGTATGCGCAAGGCGAACGCGCCGCGGCCGCGGTCCTGCGCTTCGGGCATCGCCTGGCCGGAGAACGCGGCGCCCAGTCGGTCAGGCTCGCCGCGCAGGCCATCCGGGGCGTCGCCCTCGGCGTGGTGGTGACGGCACTGGTTCAGGCGGCCGTCGGCGGCATCGGCCTGGCGATCGCCGGCGTTCCCTTTGCCGCCGTGCTGACCGCGCTCATGTTCATGATGTGCATCGCGCAGATCGGCCCCACCCTTGTCCTGGCGCCCGCCGTGATCTGGATGTATGTCGAGGGCGACTACACCTGGGCCACGGTGCTGCTGGTGTTCAGTGTCCTCGCCATCAGCCTCGACAATGTGCTGCGCCCGATCCTCATCAAGATGGGCGCGGACCTGCCGCTGCTGCTGGTCCTCACCGGCGTGATCGGCGGCCTGATCGCCTTCGGCCTGATCGGGATCTTCATCGGGCCGACAGTGCTCGCCGTCGGCTACACGCTGCTGCAGGCCTGGATGGACGAGGACGTCACGGCCGCGGCGCCTCCGGTATCGCCGGGCCCGCCGAAACCCTCGTGAACAGGGATGGATCGGCGAAAGGCAGCGCCCTCACGTCGATGGTGATCCGCTGCCCGTCGCGAACCATCTGCTTCAGCGCGCGACGGTTCGCCGGCAAGACGCTCAGTGCTTTTCCATCAGCCAGGCGCTCGATCGCGCTTCGCGACAGCCCCAACTCGCTCGCGAGGAGCTTGTCGAGCCGGACTCCACAATCGTAGGGCGCGGCGATCGCGATCTCGGCATGCGTTGCGACGCCATCGCGCGGCGACAGCAACTGCTTCTCGACCGATAACTCCGCAAAGCTCTCGATCTGGCTGCTATGCCGGCCGAGCCGCGTCAGGTCGAAGGCGTGGCGCCACGCGAGCGCCGCGTCGTTCTCCGTCAGCGCATGCAAGATCGCGGGCTCGATGCCGTTGACCGGGCATCGCTCCAGCACCGGGAAGTTCCAGCTCTGCTCGCAATGGGCGCAGCGATAAACCAGCCAGGCATCGAGGCACTTCTTCTGGGCGTTGACGCGGAACTTGTCGCTGCTGACGAAGGGCGTCCGGGCATCGCAGCGCGGACAATGGAGCCAAGGGCGGGGAGTCTTCAGCGGCGTCACCCGCCACTGGACCTGCAAGAGGGATTGCATACCGATAACAGCCTTCCGATCGGGAAGTGCTGCAGGGCGGGATGCTGGAGATAGATCCGCGTGATGGCGGACCGACGGTCAGGCGGTGGAGGAGATGAAACGGCCGGTGGGAGGTTTCGCCGAAGAGGCCGATCGCGAGAGGCGTTCGGCGGGTGGCGAAGGAGCCGGGGATCCTGCCTTCCCGATCTCAAGCCCACCCACCTGCCGCACGACAGCGCCCGGACGGATCCCAAAGGCCTTGCGGCCGGATTCACCCGGGCAACGGGGAGTCACTGAGATCGGTCAGCGCGACGGCAAAGTCGTCCTCATCGGCAATGGAGCAGTGGGCGCGGAAGATAGGGAAACGGTCCTGGGGCGTCAATCAGGAAAAGGATTGGCGACCGAAATGTCGATCGCGATACCTATCCCTCGTCATGCCGGCCTTCGAGCTTGCGAAAGAATCAAGCGGCTCGACAAAGGGAGTGAAAAACTCCGAGCCCCCTCCCCTTGCGGGAGGGGGTAGGGGGAGGGGTGCCGCGCGGATACCGACCAAGCATGGTCGGTGTTTTGCTTGCGCCAAGCATTCCCCTCCCCGCTCGCTACGCTCGCCGCCCCTCCCGCCCGCGGGCCTTGCCCGCTCTTCGCTTTGATGATGCCGGCGAAGCCGGCCAGGAGGGGCCGTGGATTCTTTCACACGCTCGAAGGCCGGAATCCATGACCACGGACCGAGCCCCACTATGCGTGTTGGGTGTTCATGGATCTCGGCCTTCGCCGGGATGACAATGGAGTGGCTTCTCCGCCTCGCCTACTCTTCACAACCCTCTTTCACACGCCACGAGAGAGAAGAGACCCCCTACACAAACACCGTCGGCTGCCCGTCCTGCTTATACACCCGGCCGCCTTTCATCACGAAATCGACCGATCGCAGCGCCGAGATGTCCTCGAGCGGGTTGGCGCGCAATGCGATGATGTCGGCGAGCTTACCGGTCTCGAGCGAGCCGAGCTGTCCCTCCTGCCCCATCATGGTGGCCGCGCCCAGGGTCGCGGCGCGCATCGCCTCGGCGGGGCTGAAGCCCGCCGCCTGCACCATCACCTCGACCTCCTGCATGTTGTCGCCGGCATGGTTGCCGGGCGTGCCGGAATCGGTGCCCATAGCGACGTTCACGCCGATCTCGCGCGCCAGCTTCATGTTGGCGACGCGCGTCGCGTTGACCTCCTGGTAACGCGCGCGGATATGCGGCTGGACCTTCGCCGCGAACTTCTCGTCACGGAACATGGCGGGCGTGGTGCAGAGGGTTGGCACCAGCCAGGTGCCCTTGGCCTTCATCAGCTCGAAGGTCTCGCGTGTGCCGAAGCTGCCATGCTCGATCGAGCGGCAGCCGGCTTGCACGCAATTGCGGATGCCGCTGTCGGCATGGGCATGGGCCGCCACATAGGTGAAGTTGTCCGTGGCGATGGCGACCGCGGCCTCGATCTCCTCGAGGCGGAACTGGATGGCGTCCGAGCGCTCATATTTCGTCGAGGTCACGGCGCCGGTCGCCAGCAGCTTGATGAAGTTGGCACCCTTGGCGAGCTGCAGCCGGGCGCCATGCTGGACGGCGACCGGCCCGTCGCATTCCTCATACATGCCGCGATAATAGGGCGTGCTCGACGAGGTGATGGTGAGAATGCGGCCGGAGCAGAACAGCCTCGGCCCTTCGATCCAGCCGGCATCGATCGCCTCGCGCACGGCGATCTCGTGATAATCCCAGCCGCCCACGTCGCGCGCTGTGGTGATCCCCGCCATCAATGTGCGCCGCGCGGCGCGGGCGGCATAGATCGCGACCTCGCCCGGCAGGGAATTGTTCCAGAGGCCGCTGACATCGGCCGTCTCGGTCTTGACGCAGAGATGGACATGGCAATCGATGAATCCCGGCAGCAGCCAGGCGCCCTCGAGATCGATCGCGCCCGCGTCCTTCGGCGCACGGCCGCCGACCGAGGCGATGCGCTCGCCCTGGATCTCGATATCGCCATCCTGGAAACGGCCGGCCGTCACGTCATAGAGGCGGCCATTCTTGAGCCAGGTCGAAACGGTCTTGCCCATATCCCCCTCGTTCGTACCCGCGGAGCCGACTGCATCCACCCCCACGCGACGACCGCATGAGGGCGGATGCGAAAAGCCTAGACGAGATCGCGCTTGATGGTCTCGTCCCAGTTCTTCGAGAAGATGCGCCGGTCGCCTTCGAACGCATCCAGGGTCGCGGTGACCTTGAAGTTCTCGCGGTCGCTGGTGAGGGTGATCCAGCTCTCGGCCGACACCTGCCACTTCCCTCTTCCATAGCTGCGCTTCCAATGGGTGACGGTCTTGGCCGAGGTCGGATCGTCGGGAAGGATCGTGGATTTATGGTCGCGCACGATGCGGATCGTCAGGTCGATATCGTCGACGCGGAACAGCCCGGTATCGTCGACACGCTGATAGAGCGTGCGGCCCGTCGCCACGTCGGTGCTGATGGTGCGATGGGGCGCGCCCTCCTCCAGGATCGTCTTGCGCAGCTTGGTCGAGCCTTCCGAGGGCGGGAACGGTGCCAGGGCGGCATCTTCGGCGCGCTTCGGACGCACGGGCAGGCCGATGCGGCTGGCGCCCGTCCGGATGCTCAGGGTGACGGGCTCCGGTGACGGCCAGACCGTGATCCAGTAGGACGACGAAATGGCGAGGCGCAGCTTGTTGCCGGCGGCGAAACGGTGCCCCAGCTCGTTGAGCTGGATGCCGACCGAATAGAACCTGCCGGGCTCGAGCGGCGTCGGCTTCTCGTGACTCTCGCGATGGGTCAGGTTGAGCACGCCATAGCTGATGCGGGCGACGGCCCCGTCCGGCATGATCTCGGAGAGCGTGCAGGCGACGAGCGCGTT
>NZ_JBOHKS010000261.1:0-21272 GCF_050729195.1 Hypericibacter sp. | reverse complement strand
GCCTTCAGGAGGGGGAGAGGGTAGGGTGAGGGGGAGTGATTCCGCGACGGTGTCGGATCAGGGTGAAGCGCGCGCACCCATTCGACGGCGCGCCTGCTTCGAGACCCCCCTCACCCTACCCTCTCCCCCCGCTACACGGGCGGAGAGGAAAGAATTTCTCTGAAGCATCGCGCCCCTCAGTGCAGTTGCATCTTCATCGCGGAGGCGCCGAGGATGGGGCCGACTTCGCCTTGCTGGACGATGACGGCGCAGGCCTCGTAATCCTCGTCCTGGTCGTCGATCACGATCGGATAGCGGATCTTGTGGCCGTCCCATTTGCCGATCGGGCGCCATTCGCGGACGATGTTGAATTCGGTGAGGGTGGAGCCGGCATTCTCGCCGCGCTGCACCGGCGTCTCATGCTTGCCGTCATAGAGCGCGATATAGACCGTGGCCTCGCCGCCCTCGGGCTTGGCGCCGTCGCCGATCTCGACCCAGTCCTTGCCGGCCTCGTCGCGCCAGAAGGCGATCGGCAGCTTGGCGCGGGCGCGCGCCTCGGTGATCAGGCCCTCGACCTTGCCGCGATCGGAGCCCACGGATTCGGCGACGCCGTCGATGATCATCTGCGGCGTATAGACCATGCGCTGGCGCATCTCATGGACGTAGGCGCGCTGGCGCTGCGTGGCACTCGGGCTCGCGAACTGGTCCTTCCAGCCGATATAGTCCCAATAGTCGACATGCAGCGCCAGCGCGAGGATATCGCGGCGCTTGGCAAGATCGCCCAGATAGGAATCGGCGGGGGGACAGGAGCTGCAGCCTTGCGAGGTGTAAAGCTCGACCACGACCGGATTGTCGGTCGTCAGAGGCTGGATCTTGTCCGCGGTGCCTGCGGCCGAGGCCGTCACCAGTAGCATCGCCAGCACCGTGCCGAGGATCGGCCTGCTGAGAATCATCGTCCGGGCCCCTCCATCTCCCTCTTAGTAGGAGCCAATGCTGGTCACCTGCCAATCAACTTGCGGTGAATGCCAGGCCCCATCGGGTGATTTAATCCCGCATTAACCAACACGCTGCAGCAGATGCAGCTCGCAGACATAAGGGAATTCCACCATTCCGGACGCCAGGATCTCCGGATGCTCGGCCATGAGCCGGTCGACCTCGCCGCGCACCGCCGCCTGTTCGGCGGGTGGCATGGCGGCGATGAAGCTGGTGGAGAGGACGCGGTCATAGATCCCGCTGCGGCCCATGCGATAGCTGAAATCGTGACGGCTCACGCGCACCAGGCGGAAGCGCGCATCCTCGAGAATCCGCCGCCAGGCACCCGAGGCATAGCGCCGGGTGCTGCCGGCATGACGGTCGAACAGCTCGGTGAGAGCCGCCACCCAGGGCACACGCTCGTCGCGCAGGTTCCAGATCAGCGCCAGATGCCCGCCCGGCGCCAGGACCCGATGGATTTCGGCCGAGGCCGGTTCGTAATCGAACCAGTGGAAGGATTGGGCGCAAGTGACGAGATCGGCCGAGCCGTCCGGCAAGGGGATCGCCTCGGCCGATCCGGCGCGCAGCTCGACCGGCAGCCCGCGCTCTGCCAGACGGTCGGCCATCTCGCGCACCGGCTCCACCGCGAACAGGCGGGGCGTATGGGAATTCTTCGATTCCGCGATCCGTGCCGCCAGGACCTTGGTGAACTTGCCGGTTCCCGCACCCAGATCCAGCACGACCCGGGCTTGCGCCAAGGGCAGGTCGTCGAGCAGGGCATCGGGGTATTCCGGGCGGCCCGCTTCATACTCCGGAACCCGTTTGGCAAAGCCTTTCGCGGCCGTGGCGATCATGACATTGAATTCCTTGCGAACCCTTCGCTTTCGCGTGACAAGCCCGGCCCAGCCCGGCTAGATCAGGCGCCCATGACCTATCACATCAACAAGCTTCTCGCAGCCGTCGCAGCACCGCCCATTGCCGAGGCCCATGGCTGGATCAAAGGCCGGCAGTTTCCCGCCGACAAGCCGCTGATCGATGTGGCGCAGGCCGTGCCGGGCTATCCGCCACCGACCGAGCTGACCGATCATCTGGCGCGCGTCGTCGGCGAGCCGAGTTCGGCGCGCTATACCGACATCGAGGGCACGCCGCCGCTCCGTCAGGCGCTGGCAGCCGATATGGGCGCCTTCTATGGCGCCTCGATTCAGGCCGCCGACACGCTGATCGCCGCCGGCTGCAACCAGGCCTTCTGCCTCGCGGTCATGGCGCTGGCCGGCCCCGGCGACGAGATCATTCTGCCGCTGCCCTATTACTTCAATCACCAGATGTGGCTCGACATGCAGGGCCTGCGCGCCGTGCATCTGCCGTTCCGGCCCGAGCGCGGCGGCGTGCCGGATCCGGCCGATGCGGAGAAACTGATCGGACCCAAGACCCGCGCGATCGTGCTGGTGACGCCCAACAACCCGACCGGCGCCATCTATCCGCCGGCCGCCATCAAGGCCTTCTACGATCTGGCGAAGCGGCGCGGGCTGGCCCTCATCCTCGATGAGACCTATCGCGATTTCCTGCCCAAGGATGGCGCGCCGCACGGGCTGTTCGCGGAGCCGGACTGGCGCGACACGCTGGTGCAGCTCTACAGCTTCTCCAAGGTCTATTGCCTGACCGGCTACCGCGTCGGCTCGATCATCGCCGGTCCCGTCTTGATCGCCGAGATCGCCAAGGCGATGGACACGGTCGCGATCTGCGCCCCGCGCATCGGCCAGCTGGCGGCGCTCTATGGCCTCGAGCATCTGAAGCCATGGCGCGTGGGCAACACCGTCATGATGCGCGAGCGGCTCCAGGCCCTGGTGAAGGCGCTGCAGGCGAACGATATCGGCGCCAATAGTTTCAGATGGGAGCTGATCAGCGCCGGCGCCTACTTCGCCTATCTCCGTCACCCCTTCAAAGGGCGCAAGGCCGAGGAGGTGGCGCGTGAGCTCGCCGCCCAGCAGAACATCCTGGCCCTGCCGGGCAGCATGTTCGGGCCCGGGCAGGAAGAGTTCCTGCGCTTCGCCTTCGCCAATGTGACGGCCGACACCATGCCGGCGATCGGCCGGCGCCTCGCCCAGAGCGCATCATGAAACGGTTGACCATCCGCGTCGGCGGGCTGCATACGATCGATGCCGATCTGCCCGCCTTCAAGCCGACCCATGTCATCGGCATTCTCGATCCGACCATGCCGGAGCCGGGCGGCTATTCGCATCTGGGGCCCGAGACCGACCGGATCCTGCTGCGTTACATCGATCGCGAGGTGGAGCGCGAGCATTCGCCGCTTCCCGAGCATGTCGAGACCAAGCTCGCCGCCATCGAGCGCGCGATCGCGGCGCTCGACCGGGCCCCGGTGCGCCTCTTCGTCCATTGCCATGCCGGCGCCAGCCGCAGCACCGCCACCGCCTATCTGGCGCTGGTCCGCCAATATGGACCGGCCGAGGCGGAGGCCGCCTTCGCGGAATTGCTGCGCATCACCAACAAGCCCTGGCCCAACCGGCGCGTGATCGAGTTCGGCGACGCGCTCATGGGCGGACAGGGACGGCTGCTCAAGCCGCTCGACCTCTATCGCGAGGCCAATGCCAACCGCCTCCCCGCCATGCTGCGCGTCCACCGCATCCGCGCGCTGCGCGACCCCGGCTATGCCGAGCGCATGGGCATGAAGAAGAGCTGGACCGTGGCGGAGCGGACGAAGCGGTGATATCGCGGTGACGTTCTTGTCCCCTCTCCCTTCAGGGAGAGGGCCAGGGACAGGGAAGACGCGTTGTCCGCCATCGAGCGGCCCCCTCCCTAACCCTCCCCCGCGACGCGGGAGAGGGGACAACATCTCGCCGCCTCAACCGTCACCATGACAATTCCCCGCGGAACTCCTCCGCATGCGGTGACGACAGCGGCGGGCGGTTCGTCATAATCTCCGCCCTTCACCGATTGCGGATGGGCCTGAGCCTTGCCGACTTCTCTTCTCTATGTCGTGACCGTGGCGATCTGGGGCACCTCCTGGTTCGCGATGCGTTTCCAGCTCGGGCAGGTGCCGGAGCTGCAGTCGATCGCCTATCGCTTCCTGCTGGCCTCCGCGATCCTGATCCTCTGGTGCTTCCTCACCCGGCGGCGTCTTCGCTTCGGCTGGCGCGACCATCTGTTCTGCGCGATCCAGGGCACCACGCTTTTCTGGTTCAACTATTTCCTGTTCTACCTCGCGGCGTCACGGATCCCGAGCGGCCTGATGGCCGTCTGTTTCTCGACCATCGTGGTGATGAACATCGCCGGCGGCGCCATCTTCTTCGGCACCCGCGCCGAGCGCCGCGTCTGGATCGGCGCGCTGCTGGGGATGGTGGGGCTGGGGCTCGTCTTCCTGCCGGAGATCGTCGGCATCGAGTTCTCGCGCGCCCATCTCGAGGGGTTGATCCTGTCGCTGGTCGCGACCTTCTCGGCCTCGCTCGGCAACATGGTCTCGGTCCGCCACAAGCGCGCCGCCATGCCCGTGGTCGAGAGCAATGCGCTGGGCATGGGCTATGGCGCGCTCCTGGGGCTCGTGGCCGCCGCCCTCTTCAGCAGCCCCTATCGCTTCGACTGGCAGCCCTCCTTCCTGTTCTCCATGGCCTATCTCGCCTTCTTCGCCTCGGTCATCGGCTTCGGCAGCTACCTGACTCTGGTCCAGCGCATCGGCGCCGACCGGGCGGCTTATGCCAGCGTGCTGTTCCCGCTCCTGGCGCTGTTGCTCTCGACCCTGTTCGAAGGCTATCGCTGGACGCTGTTGGCGGGGCTCGGCATCCTCCTGGTCCTCGCCGGCAACCTGCTGGTGCTGCTGCGCCCGAAGCCGGCGCCGGCGCCCGTGGCGGTTGCACCGCCAACCGAAACTTAAGACCCTGGCCCGCAGACTGATCCACGTCCCACAAACCCCGAGAATGAAGATGTCGCCCGACGCTTCCACCCAAGCCATGCTCCGCCCCGAGATCGACGCGCTGCCCGATTCCCAGATCGTCGAGGTCTGGAAGATGGGCTTCGAGATTCCCGACGTGATCGGGCTCTGGGTCGGCGAGGGCGACATCCCGACGCCGCAATTCATCTGCGACGCGGCCGCCGCCGCCTTCAAGGCCGGCCATACCTTCTATACCTACAAGCGCGGGATCCCGGCGCTGCGCGACGCGCTCGCGCGCTATCACACGCGCATCAACCGCAAGCCGGTCGATTCCGATCGCATCACCGTCACCAGCGCCGGCATGAACGCGATGATGCTGGTCGCCGAGATGCTGGTGAGCCGCGGCGACAACATCGTCGTCGTCTCGCCGATCTGGCCGAATTTCGAGCGCTCGATCGAGATCATGGGCGGCACCGCCCGCGAGATCGCACTGGAGCCGGGCAATGCCGGCTGGCGCCTCGATCTCGACAAGCTCTTCGCCGCGGTCGATTCCCGGACCCGCGCCATCTATGTCGCGACCCCGGGCAACCCGACCGGCTGGCTGATGGAGCATGACCAGATGAAGGCCGTGCTCGATTTCTGCAGGCAGCGCGGTCTCTTCGTGATCTCGGACGAGGTCTATCATCGCTTCACCTATGACCGGCCGATCGCGCCCTCCTTCCTCGACATCGCGAGCCCGGACGATCCGCTCATCGTCGTGAACAGCTTCTCCAAGAGCTGGGCCATGACCGGCTGGCGCGTCGGCTGGACCGTGACGCCCTCGCGCATCGGCAGCGCGCTCGACCGGCTGGTCGAGTACAACACCTCGGGCGGCGTGCAGGCGCTGCAGGAAGCCTGCGTGGTGGCGCTGGAGCAGGGCGAGGATTTCGTGAAGGACCTGGTCGAGCGCTGCCATCAGGCCCATGACCTGGTGGTGAAGCGCCTCAATGCGATGAAGGGCGTCCATGTCGTGCCGGCGCCCGCGGCCTTCTATGTGATGCTGCAGGTCGAAGGCATGGGCCCGTCGCTGCCCTTCGCCAAGCGCCTGGTGCGCGAAGCCCGCGTGGGCTTGGCGCCCGGCAGCGCCTTCGGCGCCGGCGGCGAAGGCCATCTGCGGCTCTGCTATGCGTCGAGCCATGAGCGGCTGATGAAGGCGATGGATCGGCTGGAAGAGTTCTTCGGGAAGAAATAAGAGCTGCTGTTCTGTCCCCTCTCCCTTCAGGGAGAGGGAAATCGAGATCTCGCCCTCCCCCTCCCTAACCCTCCCCCGCGAAGCGGGGGGATCTACCAACTAGTAACGCTCACCCCGCCTTCGCGAGATTCCGCAGCACGTAATGCAAAATCCCGCCGTTGCGGAAATACTCCACCTCGTCGAGGGTGAAGATTCCGCAGGTGACGGTGATCGGCTCGCTCTTTCCGTTCGCGCGCTTGATCGTGACCGGGACATCCATGCGCGGCTTGATCCCGCCTGCCAGGCCCGAGATGTCGAAGGTCTCGGTGCCGTCGAGGTTCAGCGTCTTGCGCGTCATGCCGTCCTTGAACAAGAGCGGCATCACGCCCATGCCGACCAGGTTGGAGCGGTGGATGCGCTCGAAGCTCTCGGTGATCACCGCCTTGACGCCCAGGAGGATCGTGCCCTTGGCCGCCCAGTCGCGCGAGGAGCCGGTGCCATATTCCTTGCCGGCCACGACGACCAGCGGCGTGCCCGCCGCCTTGTACTTCATCGCGGCGTCATAGATCGGCATGGTCTCGCCGGTCGGGATGTATTTCGTCACGCCGCCTTCGACGCCCGGGACCATCTCGTTCTTGATGCGGATATTGGCGAAGGTGCCGCGCATCATCACCTCGTGATTGCCGCGGCGCGTGCCGTACTGGTTGAAGTCGGCGACCGCCACGCCATTGTCCATCAGATATTTCCCGGCCGGGCTGTCCTTCTTGATCGAGCCCGCGGGCGAGATGTGGTCGGTGGTGATGGAATCGCCCAGGAGCGCCAGAACCTTCGCGCCCTTGATGTCGGAGAAGCCCTTGACCGTGCTGGTCATGCCCTCGAAATAGGGCGGGTTCTGCACATAGGTCGAGCTGTTGTCCCAGCCATAGGTCAGGCTCGGCTTCACCTTGATGCCGCGCCAGAACTTGTCGCCATGGAACACGTCGGCATAGCGCGTCTTGAAGGCCGTGGGCGTCACGTTCTTCTTGACGAACTTCGCGATCTCCTCGTTGGTCGGCCAGAGATCCTTCAGATAGACCTTCTTGCCGCCCTTGCCGGTGCCGATCGGATCCTTGGTGATGTCGATCTTCATCGAGCCGGCGAGGGCGTAGATGACGACGAGCATCGGCGAGGCCAGATAGTTGGCGCGGGTCTGCGGGTTGACGCGGCCCTCGAAATTGCGGTTGCCCGACAGCACCGAGGCCACCACCAGGTCACCGTCCGTGACGGCTTTCGACACCGCCTCGGGCAGCGGGCCCGAATTGCCGATGCAGGTGGTGCAGCCATAGCCGACGAGATTGAAGCCGATCTTGTTGAGCGACTCCTGCAGGCCGGCCTTCTTCAGATAATCGGTCACGACCTGCGAGCCCGGCGCCAGCGAGGTCTTGACCCAGGGCTTCACCTTCAAGCCATGCTTGACCGCGTTGCGCGCGATCAGACCCGCGCCCAGCATCACCGACGGGTTCGAGGTGTTGGTGCAGGAGGTGATGGCGGTGATCACCACATCGCCATGGCCGACATCGTACTTGCCGCCATCGATGCCGACACGCTTGCCGTCATCCTTGCGGCCGAATTCCTTCTCCATCGTGCCGGTGAAGAGCGACGCCGCCTGGGTCAGCGGCACGCGATCCTGCGGGCGCTTCGGACCGGCGAGCGAGGATTCGACGGTGGAGAGATCGAGCTCGAGCGTGTCGGAAAAGACCGGATCGGGGGTCTTGGCCGAGCGCCACAGCCCCTGCTTCTTCGCATAGGCTTCGACCAGCGGCGCCACCTTCGCGCGGCCCGTGGCCTTGAGGAAACGGATGGTCTCGTCATCGACCGGGAAGAAGCCGCAAGTGGCGCCATATTCCGGCGCCATGTTGGCGATGGTGGCGCGATCGGCCAGCGACATGCTGTCGAGGCCCGTGCCATAAAACTCGACGAACTTGTTGACCACGCCCTTCTTGCGCAGCATCTGCGTGACGGTCAGCACCAGGTCGGTCGCGGTCGCCCCTTCCTTGAGCTTCCCCGTCAGCCGGAAGCCGATCACCTCGGGCAGCACCATCGAGAGCGGCTGGCCCAGCATGCAGGCCTCGGCCTCGATGCCGCCCACGCCCCAGCCGAGCACGGCCAGGCCGTTCACCATCGTGGTGTGGCTGTCGGTGCCGACCAGCGTGTCGGGGAAGGCGACCGTGGCCTTGCCGTCCTTGCGGGTCCAGACCACCTGCGCCAGATATTCGAGATTGACCTGGTGGCAGATGCCGGTGCCGGGCGGCACCACCTGGAAATTGTCGAAGCCGCGCTGGCCCCAGCGCAGGAACTGATAGCGCTCCCCATTGCGCTGATATTCATGCTTCACATTGGCGGCGAAGGCCGAGCTGTTGCCGAAATTATCGACGATCACCGAATGGTCGATCACGAGATCGACCGGGACCAGCGGATTGATCTTCTTCGGATCGCCACCCAGCTTCACCATCGCGTCGCGCATCGCGGCGAGATCGACCACCGCCGGCACGCCGGTGAAGTCCTGCATCAGGACGCGCGCGGGCCGGAACGCGATCTCGCGGTCGGAGCGCTTGTCCTTGAGCCATTTGGCGACCGCGGCCACATCGTCCTTCGTGACCGTGCGACCGTCCTCGTAACGCAGCAGGTTCTCGAGCAGCACCTTGAGCGAGAAAGGCAGGCGCTTCAGGTCGCCCAGCTTCTTCTCGGCCGCCGCGATGCTGAAATAATCATAGCGGCGCTTGCCGACGGTGAGGGTGCGGCGGGTTTTGTAGCTGTCGAGGCTCGAGGTCACGGATTTCTCTCCCTTGGAGCGTGCGGGACAGTGATGGGGCCGATCGGAAGGGGACACCGCTCCCGCGACTCGCTGCCGCACGCCATCATGAATCGGCGCAGGCCTTTTATCACGGCCGATGGTCCCCTATCGAGACCAGGACGAGATGAAGATCCAATTACAGCCGGGAGATAGTGCAAATCGCGCATCGCGGTCGCCGGGGACTTACCGGATCTTCATGCTGTGACCAGACGGGGGCATCGGAAGCGATTGGACATAAATCACAATTTCGCCATTTTCGCGGCCCAATCGCGCCATGATGGGTGCCTACCTCTGAATGCGTCAGAGACCTTCCCTCTCTGACAAAGGCGCTTCCAGCCCGCCTCAGCACTGGCCCCCAAATGGCTGGAATTTGGATGTCCCATCCAGCTTCCCCCTGATGGACATCCCTCAAGCGCCGCGCTTCCGTCCCATCCCCGGAAGCGCGGCGCGGTTGTTTTGGGGCCTCGCTTGCCGATCCCGGGCCGCTTCAGGGCAGCCTCGCAAGCCGGACGAGCCGCAAGGTAGAGTGCGCGGGCCTCACTCTCCGCCGCTCAAGGGTCTGCCTGTTGTCCTTGCCCTCCTCTCTCCCCTCGTCTCCCGAGCCCACCGCGTCGGCCCCGCCGATTCCGAGGCTCGAGGTCGCCGGCCTCGCCTGCCAGCGGGGCGACCGGCTGCTGTTCGAGGCGATGGGCTTCGCCCTGATGCCGGGAGACCTCCTGCTCCTGACAGGCCCCAATGGCAGCGGGAAATCGAGCCTGCTCCGGCTCCTCGCTGGCCTCAACGCGCCGGCTGCGGGGCGGATTCTTTGGCAGGGCCGCGCCATCGCCGAGGACATGCCCGCCCATCGCCGGCGGCTGCGTTTCCTGACCCATCTCGACGGGGTCAAGCCGGCGCTGACGGTGCTGGAGAATCTCGCCTTCTGGTCGGCGCTGATGGGCGGGACCGCGGCGGCCGCACGATCGGCGCTCACCGCCTTCGAGCTGGAGCGGATCGCCGATCTGCCGGCGCGGTTTCTCTCGGCCGGCCAGCGCCGGCGCCTCGCCTTGTCGCGTCTCGTCCTGATGCCGGCGGCCTTGTGGCTGCTCGACGAGCCCTCGACCAGCCTCGATAGCGAGGGCTCCGAGCGCCTGCTGGCGGCCATCGCCACCCATCGCACGCAAGATGGCATCGTCATCCTCGCCACCCATGACCGCCTGGCGCTGACTCCCACCCGGGAACTCCGGCTCGCCTATAACGGAGCCCGGCGATGAGCGCGGAGCAGGCCCTGGACGCGGCGCTGCCCACCGCCCCTCCCAGCGCTGCACACGCTTTCCGGGCGATCCTCACGCGCGACCTGCGGCTCATCCTGCGCCACGGCTCGGAAGCGGCGACGGCACTCGCTTTCTTCCTGTTGGCGACGCTGCTCTTTCCTTTTGGCCTGGGACCCGAGCCTGAGCTCCTGGCGCGCATCGCCGCCGGCATCCTCTGGGTCGTGGCGCTCCTGGCCTCGCTGATCGCGCTCGATCGGTTGTTCGCCGAGGATTACCAGGATGGCAGCCTCGAGCAGCTGGCGCTGGCCCCCTTGCCGATGCCGCTGGTGGTGCTGGCGAAGCTCGCCGCCCATTGGCTCGCGACCGGTCTGCCGCTGGTGATCCTGGCGCCGATCCTCGCCCTCATGCTGCAGATGAATCCGGAAGGATTGCCGGCCCTGATCGGATCGCTGCTGCTGGGCACACCCTGCCTCAGCCTCATCGGCGCCGTCGGCGCGGCCTTGGTGCTGGGCGCGCGACGCGGGGCGCTGTTGCTGCCGCTGCTGATCCTGCCGCTCTATATCCCGGTGCTGATCTTCGGCACCGCCGCAGTCGACGCCGCCTTGTCGGGCCTGCCCGCCGCCCCCCATCTCCAATTGCTCGGCGCGATCTTGCTGATCTCGCTCGGCGTCGGCCCTTTCGCGGCGGCGGCCGCGGCGAAGCAATCGTTGAGCTGAGGCGGTTTCGTCCGTGTCCCAGAAGTCGTCAACGCCGACGCCTCTCGTTCGTCATCCTGGCCCCCGTGTCGCGCCGTAGGCGCGCACGAGGACAGGCTACGGCCGGCATGACTAAAAATGCCCCCTCTCCTCACGCAATCGTTGATCCATTGCGGCCCTTTGCCGCTTGGCAAGCCTGACCCCCGACGCCATGCTCGGAGCCCTGATGTCGCTGCACCGCTTCGCCAATCCCGCGCGTTTTCAGCGCCTGTCGCGCCGGCTGATGCCCTGGCTCGTCGGCGCTTGCCTTCTGCTCTTTCCGGTCGGGCTGCTGCTGGCCTTCCTGGCGCCGGCCGACTATCAGCAGGGGCTCTCGGTGCGCATCATGTATATCCACGTGCCCTCGGCCTGGATGGCGCTGCAGGTCTATGCGCTGATCGCGATCGCGAGCGCCGTCGCGCTGATCTGGCGTCATCCGCTGGCCGATCTGTTCGCGAAGTCCGCCTCGCCGATCGGCGCCGCCTTCACGGCGATGGCGCTGGCGACGGGATCGCTCTGGGGCAAGCCGATGTGGGGCGCCTGGTGGGTGTGGGATGCGCGCCTCACCTCGATGCTGATCCTGTTCTTCCTCTATCTCGGCCATATGCTGCTCTTCACCGCCTTCGACGACCGGGTGCGCGGACAGCGCGCGGCGGCGGTGCTGGCGCTGGTGGGCGCCATCAATCTGCCGATCATCAAGTTCTCGGTGAACTGGTGGAACACGCTGCATCAGCCGGCCTCGATCTTCCGCTGGGGCGGCCCCACGGTCGATTCCTCCATGCTCTGGCCGCTCGGCGTGATGGCCATCGCCTTCAACGCCTATTTCGGCGTGACGCTGCTCCTGGGCATGCGGGCCGAGCTGCTCGAGGCAAGGCTGCGGGCGCTGCAATATGGCCGCGCGGCCTGAGGCCAGCCTGCACCATCGGCCATATTTCCATTATTTTTCAGTATCTTAGAATCATCGAGCGGACTTCGGCGCGGCAGGGCGTCGCTGGCGGGGCCGGCGCTCCCGGTGCTATAAGCCCCCGCGGTCACCGGCATGGGCGAGCATGAGCGACGGGTTGGGCAGCTTCTTCGACATGGGCGGTTACGGCGCGTTCGTCTGGCCCGCCTATGCGCTGGTCGCTGCCTTGCTGGTCTGGCTCCTGGTCAATCGCATCGGCCGGCTGAAGCGGCGCGAGAGCGAACTCGCCCGGCTCGAGCAGGCCCGTGAGAGCGAGCGGCCACCAGCGAAGTCCGCGCCGATTTCTTCCGCGAAAGAGCGGGCATGACCCGCAAGCGTCAGCGCCTGGTCGTGCTGTTGCTGGCGCTGCTGCTGGGTGGCGGCGCCACGGCGCTGGTGCTCAACGCCTTCAGCGACAATCTCGTCTTCTTCTACAGCCCGACGGATCTGAAGACCAAACAGGTCCCGGTCGGCCGCTCCTTGCGGATCGGCGGACTGGTCGAGGAAGGCAGCGTCAAGCGCGACGGCGATGGCGTCACGATCCATTTCATCGTGACCGATCTCAAGAACACGGTGCCCGTAACCTATAGCGGCGTGCTGCCGGACCTGTTCCGCGAAGGCCAGGGTGTCGTCGCCGAGGGGACGCTGGCCGCCGATGGCGGCTTCACCGCGCGCTCGGTGCTGGCCAAGCATGACGAGAAATACATGCCGCGCGAGGTCGCCGAGGCCTTGAAGAAGTCCGGCGAATGGCGCGGCGACGAGGCGACGACCGGAGCTACGCCATGATCGTCGAGCTGGGCCATTACGCGCTGATCCTCGCCTTCCTGGTGGCGATCCTGCAATCGACGATCCCGCTGGTGGGCGCGCAACGGAATAATGCGCGCTGGATGGCGATGGCGAAGCCCGGCGCGCTCACGCTCTTCGCGCTGGTCGGGTTCGCCTTCGCGAGCCTTATGCGCGCGCACATCCTCTCCGACTTCTCGGTCCGCAATGTGGTCGAGAATTCGCATTCGCTCAAACCGATGCTCTACAAGATCACCGGCCTCTGGGGGAATCACGAGGGCTCGCTGCTGCTCTGGGTGCTGATCCTCGTGATCTATGGCGCCTCGGTGGCGCTGTTCGGCAACCGGCTGCCGACGCGGCTGAAGGCACGGGCGCTCGCCGTACAGGCGATGATCGCGCTCGGCTTCCTCGCCTTCATGCTCTTCACCTCCGATCCCTTCGCGCGCGTCTTCCCGCCGCCGCTCGACGGCAATGATCTCAATCCGCTGCTGCAGGATCCGGGCTTGGCCTTCCATCCGCCGATGCTCTATCTGGGCTATGTCGGCTTCTCGATGGCCTTCTCCTTCGCCGTCGCCGCCCTCATCGAAGGCAAGGTCGACGCCGCCTGGGCGCGATGGGTCAGGCCCTGGACGCTCGCCGCCTGGATCGCGCTCACCGCCGGCATCGGACTCGGCAGCTGGTGGGCCTATTACGAGCTGGGCTGGGGCGGTTGGTGGTATTGGGACCCGGTCGAGAACGCTTCCTTCATGCCTTGGCTCCTCGGCACGGCGCTGCTGCATTCGGCGATCGTGGTCGAGAAGCGCGACGCGCTCAAAGCCTGGTGCATCCTGCTCTCGATCCTCACCTTCGCGCTCAGCCTGATCGGCACCTTCCTGGTGCGCTCGGGCGTACTGACCTCGGTCCATGCCTTCGCGGTCGACCCCGCGCGCGGCATCTTCATCCTGGCGCTGCTGGTGCTCTATGTCGGCGGCGCGCTCGTCCTCTTCGCCTGGCGCGCGCCCATGCTCAAGGGCGGCGGCCTGTTCCAGCCGGTCAGCCGCGAGGGCGCGCTGCTCCTGAACAATCTGCTCCTGGCGACGGCCTGCGCCACGGTCTTCATCGGCACGCTCTATCCGCTCTTCCTCGACGTGACCGGCGGCGGCGCGGTCTCGGTCGGCCCGCCCTATTACAACGCCACCTTCGTGCCGGTGATCCTGCCGATGCTGCTGCTGATGGGGGTGGGCCCGCTCCTCGCCTGGAAGCGCGGCGACCTCAGCGGTGCGTTGACCCGGCTCTGGGTCGCCGGCCTCGCGGCGCTCGCGATCGCGGCGCTCACCTGGTGGCTCCATCGCGGCGGCCCGATCCTGGCGCTGGTCGGCATGGCGGCCGGCGGCTGGCTCGCCGTCTCCGTCTTCGTCGAGCTCGCCACCCGCATCGGCCTCGGCCGCAGCAGTGTTGGTCTCTCGTTGCGCCGTCTCGTTCAATTGCCGCGCGGCGCCATCGGCATGACGGTCGCGCATCTGGGCCTCGCCATCGCCATCTTCGGGATCACCGGGGCAGCCGCCTGGAAGGAAGAGCATGTCGCCAATCTCGCGGTCGGGCAGAGCCTCGATCTCGGCGCCTATGAGTTCCGCCTCGACGACGCGCAGCGCATCGATGGGGTGAATTACTGGGCCTATCGCGGCCAGTTCACCGTCAGCAAGAACGGCGCGGCCGTCGCGGTGCTGCATCCGGAGCGCCGGCTCTATTGGGTCCAGCGCATGCCGACGACCGAGGCCGCGATCCACAGCAACGGCCTCGCCGATCTCTATGCCGTGCTGGGCGATCCCGACGGCAAGGGCGGCTGGACCGTGCGCATCTATCGCGAGCCGCTGGTGCCGCTGATCTGGGGTGGCGTGCTGGTGATGGTGCTGGGCGGGCTGGTGTCGCTCTCCGACCGGCGCTATCGCGTTGGCGCGCCGGCGCAACGCCGCGCCGCTGTCGCCGCGGCGCGCGCGTGATGAAGACGGATTTCTAGCGCCCCATGACCCTCCCCTCGCGCCGGATCCTGTTTCTGCTGCCGATCCTGCTGTTCGCGGGCGTCGCGGCCTATTTCCTGCTGCGGCTGGGCGAGGATCGCGACCCGAGCCAGATCCCCTCGGCCCTGATCGATCGTCCGGTGCCGGAATTCTCGCTGCCCGGCATGACCGCGACGGATGGCGGCCTCACCCATGCCGACGTGATGCGCGCCGGCAACGAGGGCAAGGTCACGATCGTGAATTTCTTCGCCAGCTGGTGCCTGCCCTGCCGAGCGGAGCATCCGCTGCTGAGCGAGCTCGCTCAGCATCCGAAGGTCGCGCTCTACGGCATCCTCTATAAGGACGAGCCCGCGGCGGCGGCCGACTGGCTGAAAGAACTCGGCAATCCCTATGCCGCCATCGGCAACGACGCGAAGGGCCGCACCGGGATCGATTTCGGCATCTCGGGCGTGCCGGAGAGCTTCATCATCGATCGCGCCGGCCATATCCGCTATCGGCAATGGGGCCCGCTGGATCAGCCGACGATCGACAAGACGATCATGCCGCTCCTCGACGAGCTGACGAAATGAGGCGGCGGATTTTCTGGCTCGGCTGTCTCGCCGCCCTCCTGCTGTCGGCGATGATCGACCTGGCGCAGGCGGTCGAGCCCGGCGAGATGCTCGCCGACCCGGCGCTCGAAGCGCGCGCGCGCGCCATCAGCCGCGACATCCGCTGCCTCGTCTGCCAGAACCAGTCGATCGACGATTCGCAAGCCGATCTCGCCCACGACCTGCGCGTGCTGATCCGCGAGCGGCTGACCGCCGGCGACAGCGACGACCAGGTGCGCGCCTTCCTGGTCACGCGCTATGGCGATTTCGTCCTGTTGGAGCCGCCGCTCAAGCCCAAGACCTATCTGCTCTGGTTCGGACCCGCCGCGATCTTCCTCCTGGCGCTGCTGGCGATCGCCGTCTATTTCCGCCGGCGTCGATCCGAGGCGGCGCCTGCGGCCTTGAGTCCCGAGGAGCAGGCGCATTTGCGGGCACTCCTGGCGCGCGATCCTGACGATGCCGCGCCGCCGGGCGGGAGCACGCCGTGAGCCTGCTCTGGATCGCCATCGCGCTGCTCACGGCCGTTGCCTTGCTGGCACTGCTCTGGCCGTTGCTGCGCGCGACCGAGCCGGTCGCGCCGGTCGGCGGCGACGACGCGGTCTACCGCGACCAGCTGAACGAGCTCAAACGCGATCTCGACCGCCAGCTGATCGATCCCGTCGCGGCGGCCTCGGCCCGGCTCGAGATCGAACGGCGGTTGCTCGCGACCGACGTGGCCGCGGTCCCCTTGCGCCGGCAATCGGCCCCGACGCGCCGCCGGCTGGTGCTGGTGCTGGCCGTGGTCCTCGCGGCGGGCGCTCCCGTCCTTTATCTCGAGCTGGGCGCGCCCGGCCTGCCCGATCAGCCGATGCGGCAGGCCTCGCTGGCGCCACGGTCGGTCGATACGCCCGTGCCGCCGCCCTCGCCCGAGCTGCAGCCGCTGGCCGATGCGGCGAAGCTGCTGGCGGCCAAGCTCGATGCCAATCCTTCCGACGCCGCCGGCTGGGCCCAGCTGGGCGATCTCTATCTGACCCTGCAGCGTTTCGAGGAGGCGGCCACGGCGCTGGAGCAGGCGATCCAGCAGAACGCCGATCCCAAGCTTACCCAGGCCCGCTATGGCGAGGCGCTGGCGCAGATGGCCGACGGCCAGGTGACGCCGGACGCGGCCGCCGCCTTGCGCAAGGGCCTGGCCGCCGACCCGGCCGATCCCCGCGCGCGGTTCTATCTGGCGCTGGCTGCCGCCGAGGCCGGCCGGATCGACGAGGCGATCGCCGCCTGGAACCAGTTGCTGGCCGAAGCCCCGCCTGATGCCGGTTGGCGCCAGATGGTCGAGCAGACCATCGCCGCCGCCGAGCGCGCCAAGGCCGGCATGGCCATGGCGACCGCCCCCGGCGCCGCGGCGGCGCCGTCCGACAGCAGCAGCACCGGTCCCTCCGCCGATGGTCCTTCCGCCGACGATATGGCGGCCATGGCCAACCTCACGCCCGAGCAGCGCGACACCAAGATCCGCGCCATGGTCGATGGCCTGGCGCAACGGCTGCAGAGCGATCCCAACGATCTCGAAGGCTGGCTCAAGCTGTCGCGCTCCTATGGCGTGCTGGGCGAAAGCGACAAGGCGGTGGAGGCCCTGGGCCATGCCGCTTCCCTCGCCCCCGAGCGCACCGACATCCAGCTCGATTATGCCGGGGCTTTGCTGCAGGGAACGCCCGAGACGGCCCCCCTGCCGCCGGCCTTCGACGAGACGCTGGCGCGGGTGCGCGCCAAGGAGCCGGGCAATCTGGCGCTGCTCTATTTCGACGGGCTGGGGGCCGCGCGGGGTGGCCGCCCGGCCGACGCCCGCAAGCTCTGGACCCAGCTCCTGGCGGCCCTGCCGGCCGATGCGCCCCTGCGCTCCCATCTCCAGGACGAGATCAACGCCCTGCCGGCGGATTAGCCCGCCCACCGGGCCCACCCTTGCCCGACCCCGGCACGACCGACTAGCCTTGCCCTCAATTGCGCAGTCCTGGAGCCTTCCCCATGCAGACCACCCAGACCATCGCCACCAAGGGCCAGCCGGTTCTGACCCTGCCGGGCAGCTGGTACTCCGATCCCGAGATCTTCGCCGCCGAGCGCACGCGCATCTTCGGCAAGACCTGGCAGCTCGCGGGGCCGCTCTCCTCGCTGCAGAAGCCCGGCGACTATATGGCGATCGAGATCCTGGGCTGGCGCGTCTTCGTGATCCGGAATCGGGAGGGCGCACTCAAGGGCTTCCACAATGTCTGCCGCCACCGCGCCGGGCCGCTGCTCGACGAGGGCCGCGGCCATTGCGACATCCTGCGCTGCCGCTATCACCTCTGGGTCTATGACACCGACGGCAATCTCCGGCGCACGCCGGACTTCGGCGAGGCCGACTGGTTCGACAAGAAGGATTACAGCCTGTTTCCGGTGAAGGTCGCGACCTGGCGCGGCCTGGTCTTCGTCAATCTCGACATGGATGCCGGCCCGCTCGAGGCGGCGCTGGGCGACCTGATCGACGAATGCGCGCCCTACCCGATGGAAAGCTTCACCTTCGTGCGCGAGGAGGTGTTCGACATCAACTGCAACTGGAAGACCTATACCGACAATTTCGTCGAGGGCTATCACATCCCGGGCATCCATGCCGGCCTCAAGGAGATGGTCGACATGGAAAGGTTCCGCACCACCGGCCACAACCAGATCGTGGTGATGGAAGCGCCCCAGAAGGAGACTTCGATCTATGGCGGGGTCTGGACCTGGGCCTTCCCCAACATGACGCTCTCGGTCTATCCCCACGGCATGAACACCTCGCGGATCATGCCGCTCGATCCGAAGCACGCGCGCCTGTTCTACAATTTCTACTTCAAGGATGTGGCGCCCGAGGGCGCGGAGGCGCGCGGGCGCACCATCGAAGTCAATTGCGGAATCGTGCGCGAGGATTTCGGCATCTGCGAGACGGCGCAGGGCAATATCGATGCCGGCCGCTATACCCGGGGGCCCCTGAGCCCCCGGCATGAAGACGGCGTCCGCTATTTCCACGAGCTGGTGCGCGGCGCCCTGGCGGGCTGACGAGGGTTTTCGCAAGGGGCGTGTTCCCAGGGACATCGCCCTTTGGCGCCAACGCCATGGAATCGCGGCCTTCCGGCCTTTTGTCGAAGGATTCCAGCGACTCCACGGGTCCACTGAATTGAGTCCTCCCCCCGAAGGCGCCCGGAAACCCACGGTTTCTCCTTGGCAAAGGTCGATGGGCGCGACTACCTTGCCTTCCAGATAGGGAGTGCATACGACGAAAGCAGAGGCAATCAATGGGTGATTCAACACCCGCCCTTGTCGTCGAAGACCTGCATAAGCGGTTCGGCGATGTCGAAGTCCTGAAGGGCGTGTCGTTGTCCGCCAAGGACGGCGACGTCATCGCGATGATCGGCAGCAGCGGTTCGGGCAAGAGCACGTTCCTGCGCTGCATCAACCTGCTCGAAACGCCGGACTCGGGCCGCGTCTCCGTCGGCGGCGAGCTCATCCGCATGCGGCCCACCAAGCAGGGCCACGCGGTGCCGGAGGATTCCAAGCAGGTCGACCGGATCCGCTCGCGGCTCGGCATGGTGTTCCAGAGCTTCAATCTCTGGTCGCATATGACGGTGATCGAGAATGTGATGGAAGCGCCGGTCCATGTGTTGAAGGTTCCCAAGGCCGAGGCCCGGGAGCGCGCGGTGGCGCTGCTCAACAAGGTCGGCATCGGCGACAAGGGCGATTACTACCCGGCGCATCTCTCGGGCGGCCAGCAGCAGCGCGCGGCGATCGCCCGCGCGCTGGCGATGGAGCCGCAGGTGATGCTGTTCGACGAGCCGACCTCGGCGCTCGATCCCGAGCTGGTCGGCGAGGTGCTGAAGGTGATGCGCCAGTTGGCCGACGAGGGCCGCACCATGATCGTCGTGACCCACGAGATGGGTTTCGCCCGCGAGGTCGCGACCGACGTGCTGTTCCTGCATCAGGGCCGCGTCGAGGAGCAGGGCCCGCCCTCGAAGCTCTTCAAGAATCCCGACTCCGAGCGCTGCCGCCAGTTCCTGGCGAGCCGGCTGCATTAGGGTCGTAACGGACTTCAAGCGGGGGAGCGGTGCTCCCCGATAACAAAGGGAGACTTGCACGTGAAGAGAATGTTGACGCTGACGCTCGCGGCTGCCGCGCTGGCTTTCGCCACCGCGTCGGCCTCGGCCGATTCGATGAAGATCACGATCGCGACCGAAGGCGCTTACGCGCCCTTCAATTTCGTCGCCGACGACGGTTCGCTCCAGGGCTTCGACGTCGATATCGCCAAGGCGCTATGCGAGAAGATCAAGGCCGAATGCACCATCATCAAGCAGGACTGGGACGGCATGATCCCGGGCCTCCTGGCCAAGAAGTACGACGCCATCATCGCCTCGATGTCGATCACCGCGGAGCGCAAGCAGAAGATCGATTTCACCGGCAAGTACTACAACACGCCGGCCGTGATCGTGGCGCGCAAGGACTCGGCCATCAAGATCGGGGCCGACGGCCATATCGATCCGGCCAGCATGAAGGGCCTGAAGATCGGCGCACAGCGCGCCACCATTCATGAGAACTTCGCGCGCGCGAACTTCCCCGGCGCCGAGGTCGTGGTCTATGACACGGCCGACAACGCCAATCTCGATCTCATGAGCGGGCGTCTCGACGCGCGCATCGACGACATCCTGGCACTCGAGGCCGGCGTCCTGAAGCAGGATGGCGGCGCCGACTATCAGATCTTCGGCAAGGGCTGGACCGGCGGGGTCCTCGGCGACGGCGCCGGCGTCGGCGTGCGCAAGGAGGACACCAAGCTCCGCGACGCACTGAACCAGGCGATCCTCGATATCCGCGCCGACGGCACCTACAAGAAGATCAACGACAAATATTTTAACTTCGACGTCTATGGCGACTAAGGCCGTCTAAGCTCGACAACCGACGAAGCGCCGCCGGAGGCCCACCGCTTCCGGCGGCGCTGTCTTTCTCGGACCCGCTGACCTCCCTGGGGAAACCGCTGTCACCCGATGTTCGACTATAAGGGCTACGGACATTTCCTGATCGAAGGCGCGCAGATGACGATCATCGTCGCTGTGCTGGCGATGGCCATCACCGTCGCCATGGGCCTGATCGGCGCGCTCGGCAAGCTGTCGCGCTTCCGCTGGGCCCGCATCCTGGCGGATCTCTACACCACCATCATCCGCGGCATCCCCGAGCTCGTTCTGCTCCTGCTCATCTATTACGGCGGCACGGTGCTGCTGCAGCATCTGGGCTCGCTGTTCGGCCGCGAACGACCGATCGACATCAATGCCTTCGTTGCCGGCGTGCTGGTGATCGGATTCATCTATGGCGCCTATGCCACCGAGACCTTCCGCGGCGCCTTCCAGGCGGTGCCGAAGGGCCAGATCGAGGCCGCCATGGCTTGCGGCATGAACCGCCGGCAGATCTTCTGGCGCATCCGCCTGCCCCAGGTCTGGCGCTTCGCCATTCCGGGCCTCGGCAATGTCTGGCTGGTGCTGCTGAAGGCGACCTCGCTCATGTCGGTCATCGGCGTCGAGGAGCTGACGCGCAAGGCCGACCTCGCCAAGGCGCCGACACGCGAGCCCTTCACCTTCTTCATCAGTGCCGCTTTCATCTATCTCGTCTTCACCGCGATCTCGGACTTCGGACGGCATTGGGCGGAAAAGCGCGCCAATGTCGGCGTCCGGCGCGCCTGAGCCCGGGGGACGAGCGCGCATGGACGCACCGACCCCCGATCTCTGGCAGCGCATCAATGCGGTGTTCGATTTCGATCTGATCTGGCGGAGCCTGCCGGCCCTCTTCGACGGGCTCTTGCTGACGATCGAGCTGGTGGCGATCTCGCTCATCATCGGGCTCGCGATCGCGGTGCCGCTCGCCATCATGCGGGCCTCGGGCAAGCCCTGGCTCTCGGCGCCGATCTACGCCTACACCTATTTCTTCCGCGGCACGCCGCTCCTGGTGCAGATCTTCCTGATCTATTACGGCCTGGGCCAGTTCCACTGGATCAAGACCACCTTCCTCTGGAGCTTCTTCCGCGAGGGCTATTGGTGCTGCCTCCTGGCCTTCGTGCTCAACACCGCGGCCTATGTGAC
>NZ_JBOHKS010000260.1:0-13622 GCF_050729195.1 Hypericibacter sp. | reverse complement strand
GGTTCGTCGCGCATGTCCGCCTGCGGCTATTCCCTCGGCGCGACTTTCCGCCCGACCTGGATGGACGTCCCGCCCATGCTCTATGCCGGCAACCCGATGCCGATCCAGGCTGGGATGGTGTTGTTCCTTCACGCGATTCTGGCCGACAAGGAAGCCAATCTCGCCATGTCCCTCGGTCACACGATTATCATCTCCGAAAGAAGTGCCGAGAGCTTGAGTAAATTGCCGCTTGATTACGTTGTCAGACATTGATGCACTGTCGGCCAGGCGACATCCTCCCTCGTTCTTGAAAAGCGCGGCGTTCCGATGGCTCACGGCTGGCAGTTCTGGATCGATCGCGGTGGCACCTTCACCGATATCGTCGCGCGCCAGCCGGATGGCGGGCTCCTCACCCACAAGCTCCTGTCGGAAAACCCGGAGCGCTACCGCGACGCGGCGATCCAGGGCATCCGCGAGCTGCTGAAGCTGGACGCGGGCCAGCCGATACCGGCCGACGCCATCGCCGCGGTCAAGATGGGCACGACCGTCGGCACCAACGCGCTCCTGGAGCGCAAGGGCGACCGCACGCTGCTGGTGGTGAGCAAGGGCTTCGCCGATGCGCTGCGGATCGGCTATCAGAACCGTCCCGACATCTTCGCGCGGCGCATCATGCTGCCCGAGCTGCTCTATGAGCGGGTGATCGAGGTCGAGGAACGCGTGACGGCCGAAGGCGAGGTGCTGACGCCGCTCGATCCGGCGGCGGCGCGCCTGGGACTCCAGGCCGCGCTCGAGGACGGCATTCATGCGGTGGCGATCCTGCTGATGCATGGCTATCGCCACACCGACCATGAGCGCCAGCTGGCCGATCTCGCGCGCGAGGTGGGCTTCACGCAAGTCTCGGTCAGCCACCGCGTCAGCCCCCTGATGAAGCTGGTCGGGCGCGGCGATACCACGGTGGTGGACGCCTATCTGTCGCCCTTGCTGCGGCGCTATGTCGACCAGGTCGCCTCGGAGCTGGGCGGCGCCAGGCTCATGTTCATGCAATCCAATGGCGGCCTGACCGACGCGCGGCTGTTCCAGGGCAAGGATTGCATCCTGTCGGGGCCCGCGGGCGGCATCGTCGGCGCGGTCGAAACCTCGCTGCAGGCGGGGTTCGATCGCATCATCGGCTTCGATATGGGCGGCACTTCGACCGACGTCTCGCATTATGCCGGCGAATATGAGCGCGCCTTCGAGACCCAGGTCGCGGGCGTGCGCATGCGCGCGCCCATGATGCAGATCCATACCGTGGCGGCGGGCGGCGGCTCGATCCTGTTCTTCGACGGTGCCCGTTTCCGCGTGGGTCCGGAATCCGCGGGCGCCAATCCCGGACCCGCCTGCTATCGCCGCGGCGGGCCGCTCACCGTCACCGACTGCAATGTCATGCTGGGCAAGCTGCAGCCCGAGTTCTTCCCGCATATCTTCGGGCCCGGCGGCGACCAGCCGCTCGATGCGGGGATCGTCAAGACCCGGTTCGGCGAGATGGTGGCGCGGATCGAAGCCGCCACCGGAACCCACCGCACGGCCGAGGCCGTGGCCGAAGGTTTCCTCACCATCGCGGTCGAGAACATGGCGAACGCCATCAAGGAGATCTCGATCCAGCGCGGCTATGACGTGACGCGCTACACGCTCTGCTGTTTCGGCGGCGCCGGCGGCCAGCATGCCTGCCTGGTCGCGGACGCGCTCGGCATGACGAGAATCTTCCTCCATCCCATGGCGGGTGTGCTCTCGGCCTATGGCATGGGCCTGGCCGATGTCCGCGTGATGCGGGAACGGGCGATCGAGACCCGGCTCGGCGAGCAGGCGTTGCAGGACGCGCGGACGCAGCTCGACAGCCTGGAGGCCCAGGCGCGCGGGGAGATGCGCGAGCAGGAGCTGCCCGAAGCCGCGCTTTCGGCGATCCGGCGCGTCCATCTGCGCTACGAAGGCACCGATGCGGCCCTGGTCGTGGAGCACGGCAACCTTGCCGAGATCGTCGCGCGCTTCGAGGCGGCGCATCGCCAGCGCTACGGTTTCATCGTCGCCGACAAGGCCCATATCCTGGAGGCCGTCTCGGTCGAGGTGATCGGCAAGACCGAGAGTGTGGCCGATCCCGTGATCGAGCCCCGCGCCCTCAAGCCCGCGCCGAGCGCAAAAGCGCGGGTCGCCATGCGTGCTGCCGGCGTGACGCATGACACGGCGGTCTATGGCCGCGCCGACCTCCAGGCCGGCGACAAGATCACAGGCCCCGCCATCATCATCGAGCCGATCGGGACCAACGTGATCGAGCCCGGCTGGCAGGCCGAGATGACCTCGCATGGCCATCTGGTGCTGACGCGCATCGTGGCGTTGCAGCGGGCGTCGGCCGTCGGCACGAAAGTCGATCCGGTCATGCTCGAGGTCTTCAACAATCTCTTCATGTCGATCGCCGAGCAGATGGGCTCGACGCTGGAGAAGACCAGCTATTCGGTCAACATCAAGGAGCGCCTCGATTTCTCCTGCGCGATCTTCGACCGCGAGGGGCAGCTCATCGCCAATGCGCCGCATATGCCGGTGCATCTGGGCTCGATGGGCGAGAGCATTCGCACCATCATCCGCAGTCGCAGCGCCAGCATGGAAGCGGGCGACGTGTTCGTGCTGAACGCGCCCTATAACGGCGGCACCCATCTGCCCGACGTGACGGTGGTGACGCCGGTGTTCGACGAAGCCGGAGAACGGGTCATTTTTTACGTCGCCAGCCGCGGGCATCATGCGGATATCGGCGGGATCACGCCGGGCTCGATGCCGCCGGACAGCAAGACGGTCGAGGAGGAGGGCGTCCTCATCGACGATTTCCAGCTGGTGGATCGGGGCCGTTTCCTCGAGGCGGAGATGCGGGCGCTGCTTTCCTCGGGCAAGTACCCGGCGCGCAACCCCGACCAGAACATTGCCGACCTGCGCGCCCAGATCGCCGCCAACGAGAAGGGCGTGCAGGAGCTGCGCCGCATGGTCGCGCTCTACGGCCTCGACGTGGTCTGGGCCTATATGGGCCATGTCCAGGACAATGCCGAGGAGCAGGTGCGCCGGGTCATCTCGGTGCTGAAGGACGGCCGCTTCACCTATGCGCTCGACGATGGCAGCCAGATCACGGTTGCGATCACCATCGACAAGCCCTCCCGCTCGGCGCGGATCGATTTCACCGGCTCGAGCCCGCAGGCCAAAAGCAATTTCAACGCGCCCTCGGCCGTCTGCCGCGCGGCGGTGCTCTATGTCTTCCGCACGCTGGTGGACGATACCATCCCGATGAACGAGGGCTGCCTCAAGCCGCTCGAGATCGTCATCCCCGAAGGCTCGATGCTCAATCCGCGCTATCCGGCGGCGGTGGTGGCGGGCAATGTCGAGACCTCGCAATACATCACGGACACGCTTTATGGGGCGCTGGGCGTGCTGGCGGCCTCGCAGGGCACGATGAACAATTTCACCTTCGGCAATGCGCGCTATCAATATTACGAGACCATCTGCGGCGGCTCCGGCGCCGGGCCCGATTTCGACGGCACCGACGCGGTCCATACCCACATGACCAACTCGCGCCTGACCGATCCCGAGGTGCTGGAATGGCGCTTCCCGGTGATGGTCGACAGCTTCGCCATCCGCCGCGGCTCGGGTGGGAAGGGCAAGCATCACGGTGGCGACGGTGTCATCCGCAAGATCCGCTTCCGCGAGGCCATGACGGCCGCGATCCTCTCCGGTCATCGCAAGGTGCCGCCCTACGGCGTGGCGGGCGGCGAGCCCGCGGCGGTGGGGAAGAACTATGTGCTGCGCGCCGATGGCAGTCGTACCGATCTCGGCTCGACCGACAAGACCGAGATGAATCCGGGCGACGTGTTCGTCATCGAGACACCCGGTGGCGGCGGCTTCGGCAGGGTGGAAGAGGCGAAGAAGGCGGCAGAGTGATGAAGAATCACCGGCGTCGCGTCTCCAAAGCCCGCTGATTCGCTCGGAATCGGCATCGATCCCCGATTTTCTCTTGCGGAACGGCAATTTACTTTTTCTTTTGAGCAAACGGTGCATCGCGGTGCGACCTTCTCGCTGCGATTCTCCGCCGTTCGCCGTCATCTTCCGATTCGAGGATCCAAGTCGCTTCGTCCCGATGCGTTCATCAGCGCAGCGGATCGGGCAATTCTGAGATAACAGACAAACAGGATTGACCGCCTTACAGCGACGGCGTTAGTACTGTCGCAGTTTCCTAGGGGTGCCCCGGTAAGGGGCTGAGACCAGCAGGCCGGCGAAAAGCCGGCACCGCTGGGACCCTTCGAACCTGATCCGGGTCATACCGGCGTAGGGAAGGAAGTCGACGCGCGGAAACCATCCGCTCAAATTCCCCTCTCGCTTTTGGTCACTCCCGGATCTCCGAAACCTCGATCGGCGGAGATCCAGATGCGTTTACCTGAAGCCAAAGCTCCCACTGATACGCGCTCGCTCACCACGGGCCCGATTCCCGGATCGCGCAAGGTCCAGCTCGGCGCCCTCGATGTGGCGATGCGTGTTGTCGACCTGCCGCATGACACGCAACAGCAGGCCTTGCCGCTCTACGACACTTCGGGTCCCTACACGGATCCGGCGGCCCGCATCGATCTGGCGCGAGGATTGTCGCGCCGTCGCCGCGCCTGGATCGCCGCGCGGGAGGACACGCAGGCCTATGAGGGGCGGCCGATCCATCCGCTCGATAACGGGCGTGCCGACGGGCAGGCGGCGGTGGCGCCCTGTCCCGCACCGCATCACCCGCGCCGGGCGTTGCCGGGCCGGGCCGTCACTCAGCTCGCCTACGCCAAGCGCGGCATCGTCACGCCGGAAATGGCCTATGTCGCACAGCGTGAAAGCGGCGGCGAGACCGGGGCCCGAGCCCTCATCACGCCGGAATATGTGCGCGACGAGATCGCACGGGGCCGGGCGATCCTGCCGGCCAATGTCAATCATCCGGAAAGCGAGCCGATGGCGATCGGCCGCAATTTCCTGGTCAAGGTGAATGCCAATATCGGTAATTCCGCGGTCGCCTCCTCGGCGGTCGAGGAGGTCGAGAAGATGGTATGGGCGACACGCTGGGGCGCCGACACGATCATGGATCTCTCGACCGGGCGCGACATCCACAACATCCGCGACTGGATCATCCGCAACTGCCCGGTGCCGCTGGGCACCGTCCCGATCTACCAGGCGCTGGAGAAGGTCGGCGGCCGGGCCGAGGATCTCACCTGGGAGATCTATCGCGACACTCTGATCGAGCAGGCGGAGCAGGGCGTCGATTATTTCACGGTCCATGCGGGCGTGCGCCTGGCTCATATCCCGCTCACCATCCAGCGCGTGACCGGAATCGTCTCGCGTGGCGGCGCCATCCTGGCGAAGTGGTGCCTGGCCCATCATCGCGAGAACTTTCTCTACGAACGATTCGCCGAGATCTGCGAGATCTGCCGCAGCTACGACATCTCGCTCTCGCTGGGCGACGGCTTACGGCCGGGCTCGATCGCGGATGCCAACGATGCGGCTCAGTTCGCCGAGCTGCGCACCCTGGGCAAGCTGCGCAAGATCGCCTTCGAGCTCGACACCCAGGTGATGATCGAGGGGCCCGGTCACATCCCGATGCACAAGATCAAGGAGAACATGGATCTGGAGAGCCAGATCTGCAACGAGGCGCCCTTCTATACCCTGGGGCCGCTCACCACCGATATCGCACCGGGCTATGACCATATCACCAGCGCCATCGGTGCGGCGATGATCGGCTGGTTCGGCTGCGCCATGCTCTGCTACGTCACGCCCAAGGAACATCTGGGATTGCCGGATCGCGACGACGTGAAGCAGGGTGTGATCGCCTACAAGATCGCCGCCCATGCGGCCGATCTCGCGAAAGGCCACCCGGGCGCACGGCAATGGGACGATGCCTTGTCGCGCGCGCGCTTCGAGTTCCGCTGGGCCGACCAGTTCAAGCTGGCGCTCGATCCGGAGACCGCCCAGGCCTATCACGACGAAACCCTGCCGGCGGAGGGTGCCAAGCTCGCCCATTTCTGCTCGATGTGCGGGCCGAAATTCTGCTCGATGAAGCTGAGCCACGAGCTGCGCGCGCAAGAGGCGGGCGCGGTCGAGATCGGCATGACCGAGATGGCGCAGAGGTTCCGCGCCGGCGGCGGCGAGATCTATACCGTCGCGACCCGGGAGCGACCGCGATGATCGCGATCATCGGTGGCGGCGTCATCGGCCTCGCCATCGGCTGGCGCCTGGCCGACGCGGGACAGGACGTGGCGGTCTTCGAGCGCCAGCACGCCGGCAGAGGCGCCAGCTGGGCCGCAGCCGGCATGCTGGCGCCGGTCAGCGAAGCGGAACCCGAGGAAGAGGCGCTGATCGATCTGGCCTTGGCGGGCCACGCCTTGTGGCCTTCCTTCGCCGACGAGGTGACGACAGCGACGGGTCTTGCCATCGACTATTGGCCTTGCGGCGGGCTTCATCTGGCCTTGAACCGCGACGAGGCCGAGCGGCTCGATTTCCTTCGCGACTTTCTGGCCCGCCTGGGGCTGGAAGCACAGCGGATCAGCGTCGCGGAGGCACGCACGCGATCGGCGCATCTATCGTCGAATTTGAAGGCGGCGCTGCTCTGCCCCAGCGATCATCAGGTCGATAATCGCAAGCTCGGAACGGCCTTGCGCGCGGCCTTCGTCGGCGCCGGCGGCATGCTGATGGAACAGAGCGAGGTAACGGCGCTGGACCTGGCCGCCGGCAAGGTGGCCGGTGTCGTCATCGGCGAGCGGCGATACGCGGCAGAACTCGTCATCCTGGCGAGCGGGGCCTGGTCGGGGAGCATCGAGGCCGTTCCGGCGCGACATCGGCCCGCCATCCGGCCGGTCAAGGGCCAGATGCTTTCCTTGCGCGCGGAAACGCCCCTGACGGGCAACATCCTATGGCGCGAAGGCTGGTACATGGTGCCGCGGCGCGACGGGCGGCTCATCGTCGGCGCCACGGTCGAAGAGCAGGGTTTCGACGACCGCATCACCGCTGGCGGCCTGTTCCAGCTCCTGGATCGGGCGCGTGAGCTGCTGCCCGCCATCGACGAACTGCCGGTCGACGAAGTCTGGTGCGGATTCAGGCCCGCCAGCCGGGACGATGCCCCGATCCTGGGGCCTTGCTCGTTGCCAGGCTTGGTTCACGCCGCCGGCCATTATCGTCACGGCATTCTGCTGACGCCCATCACCGCTGCGGGAATCGCGGACTATGTGCTGCGCGGCGAATTGCCCTCGCGGCTGCGGCCCTTCACGGCGGCGCGGTTCGACGCGGCGTCGCCCCATCGCGCCGGAGTCTTCGCATGACCGGTATCGCCGTGATCCTGAACGGCAGGGCGCATTCCGCCGATACGGACAGCCTGATCGAGTTCTTGAAGACACAGGGCGTCGATCCGGCCCGGCGCTTCGTCGCCGTTGCCGTCAACGGCGTGGTCGTGCCGCGCGAGGGCTGGCCGGGCCAGCGCCTCGCCGCGGGCGACCAGATCGAGATCGTGCAACCGATGAAGGGCGGTTGAGCCATGGAAGATCCGTTTCTCCTGGGCGGCGAGCGCTTCTCGTCCCGGCTGCTGATGGGCTCGGCCGGATTCCCCAACCAGCAGGCGATGCTCGACGCGCTCGCCGCCAGCGGCGCCGAGATCGTGACGGTGGCGATCCGGCGCATCAATCTCGCGGGCCAGCGCGAAGATACGGTCTCGCTGCTCGATGGCAGATGCCGGCTGCTGCCCAATACCGCCGGCTGCTACACCGCGCGCGATGCCGTGCTGACGGCGCAGCTCGCGCGCGACGCGCTGGAGACCCACTGGATCAAGCTCGAGGTGATCGGCGACCGCCATACGCTCTATCCCGATGTCGAAGAGCTGCTCGCGGCGGCGGGCGAGCTGGTGCGGGACGGCTTCATCGTGCTGCCCTATTGCAGCGACGATCCCATCACCTGCCGGAAGCTGGCGGATCTTGGCTGTGCCGCCATCATGCCCTTGGCCGCCCCGATCGGCTCGGGCATGGGATTGATCAACCCCTACAATCTCGAGCTCATTCGCGCGCAGACGCAGATTCCGATGATCGTCGATGCCGGGATCGGGACCGCGTCGGATGCCGCGATCGCGCTCGAGCTGGGCTGCGATGCGGTGCTGGTCGATTCCGCCATCGCCAAGGCCCGCCGGCCCGTCATGATGGCGGCGGCGATGCGCCAGGCGGTCGAAGCCGGTCGAGGCGCCTGGCTTGCCGGCCGGATCCCGCAGCGCCATCACGCGGAGCCTTCGAGCCCTCAAACCGGCCTGATCGGCACATGAAGGCGACACTTCCCTCGCCGCCGCTGATGGTGATCACGAACCGGCATATGACGGCGGATCTGCTGGCGACCGTCGAGGACGCCCTGCATGGCGGTGCCCGATGGATCCTGATGCGCGAGAAGGATATGAAACAACCGGCGAAGCTCGAGCTCGCGCGGCAGCTCAAGGCCCTGACCGATCGCCACTCGGCACATCTCGGCGTCAATTCGGATCGGACGACCGCGCTGTCGATCGGGGCCGCGGGCCTGCATCTGCCGGCGGACCAACTCGATCGCGGCGAGCGGGAGCCCGGCCTCCTGATGGGAGCTTCCGTGCATGATGCGAAGGAGGCGGAGGCCGCGGTCGTGGCCGGCGTCGATTATCTGCTGCTGGCGCCGATCTTTGCGACCGAGAGCAAGCCGATGCACCGCCCGCCCCTCGGGCTCGACGGGTTGCGGGCGATCGCCGAGGCCGTGCCCCTTCCGGTGATCGCTCTGGGCGGCATCAACCCCGAGCGAGCTTCGGCCTGTCTGGAAGCGGGTGCTGCAGGCATTGCCGCGATGGGCGCCGTCATGCGCGCGGCCGATGCCGGCGCCGTCGTCCGGGCCTTCTTGAAGGCGATGTCCCCATGAAACGTCCCTTCGATCCCAGCCTCTATCTCATCCTCGATCTGGCGCTGGTCGGGCCGGGACCGGTCGATCGGCTGGTCACGTCGGCCATGGCCGGCGGCGTCACGCTGGTGCAATTGCGCGGCAAGGCCGTTCCCACGCGCGAGCTCTGCGAGCTGGGCACGCGGATCAAGACCCTCCTGGCGCCGCATCGGGTCCCGCTCATCGTGAATGACGATGTCGCGGCGGCGCTGGCGATCGAAGCGGACGGTGTCCATCTCGGCCAGGACGATCTGCCGCCGGCCGCCGCGCGGCGTATTCTCGGCGAGGATGCCGTGATCGGGCTCTCGATCGGCAGCCCGGCGGAGGCGGTGGGCGTCGATGGCGCCATCCTCGACTATGTGAGCATCGGGCCCATCCATCGCACCTCGACCAAGAGCGATGCAGGCCCTGCGATCGGCATCGAAGGTTTCGATCGCGTGCGCCGGCTGTTTCCCGATCTGCCCGCGGTGGCGATCGGCGGCATCACGCCGGACAATGCCGCCGACATCATTCGCGCCGGTGCCGCCGGCTTGGCCGTCGCTTCCGCCCTCTGCTACGCGGTCGAGCCCGCCCTGGCGGCGCGTGCCTTCCGGAGTCGTATCGCGATCGCCGCCCGGCCGCGGGTGTCGTGATTCCCAATCTCCTCAGCATCGCCGGGTCCGATCCCAGCGGCGGCGCCGGCATCCAGGCCGATCTCAAGACCTTCTCGGCGCTGGGCGGCTATGGGATGGCGGTCGTGACGGCCCTGACGGCGCAGAACACCCGGGGCGTGAGGGGCATTCATCGGCCGCCGGCCGCCTTCGTGGCCGATCAGATCGACGCGATCTTCGAGGATATCCGGGTTGATAGCGTCAAGGTCGGCATGCTGGCGACCGTCGAGATTGCGGAGGTCGTTGCCGACCGGCTGCGCCGTTATCGGCCCCGCCATGTCGTGCTCGATCCCGTGATGGTCGCCACCAGCGGCGACCCGTTGTTGACGACCGACGCCGTCGCGACGATCCGCTCACGCCTCTTGCCGCTCGCGAGCGTCACGACGCCCAACCTGCCGGAGGCGGCGCTGCTTCTGGGTGCAACGCCGGCACGGGACCTTGCTGGAATGCGGGACGCGGCGCGGGCGCTCCATCGGCTGGGCGCACAGGCGGTCCTGCTGAAGGGCGGCCATCTGTCGGGTGACAACAGCGACGACCTGCTCTGGGACGGCACGGCCGAGCACATCTTGACGGCGCCGCGTATCGCAACCGCCGCCACCCATGGCACTGGGTGCACGCTGTCCTCCGCCATCGCGGCGCTCCTGCCGCAATCGAGCGACCTGGCCGCAGCGGTCGCGAAGGCCAAAGCCTTTGTCACCGATGCGCTGCGGTCGGCGGACCAGCTGACGGTCGGCCTCGGGCATGGCCCGGTGCATCATTTTCACGATCTGTGGCGGTGACAGGCTCGGCAAGGTGGAAGAGGCGAAGAAGGTGGCGAAGTAGGAGCGTCGATCAGCTGCTGGTCATATTCTGACAGCTGACGATGAAGTCGTTGACCAGGCTGCTGTTAGCCCACAGTGTTTGCCTTTCCCACACCACGCAATCGATCAGCAGTCCGTTCCGCACGACAGTGACCATGAAGCGCACGGACGGTTCGCCGTCGATTTCGGGCCCGATGCCGACGCGAACGGTGCCTTGCAGCACTTTGTTGGGGGCATCGGACACCGTGCCCCGCATCAGCGCATCGTCATTCTGGATGGTCCCCGGGGTCTCCCCGACGCCAGCGATGTAGCGACGGACCCGAATCTCGCCGATGCGGCCAGCACCGTCGATATATTCGCAAGTGCCAAGGCTGCCTTGGATCGCCGGCATCAGCAGGCCTTGCAGGGCGAAGCCCTCGACCTCCACCGCGCAGACGGCACCGCTGGGCCGATGGGTGTAGTTGCCATCGGCGGCCTTGATCCAGTCCGATCGCGATGCCGCCGGTGGGGAGGCGGTGCAAGCTGAGAGCAGGGCGCAGAGAAAGAACGCGGCCGCGATCCGTGTTTTCATCGTCGCCCCCAGGAGAAACACCACCTGGGGGCCAGCCTAAACAATCGAGGTTCACGCAGCAATATTGCCGCTTGGGGGAGTATCAACCCTCGGTAGAGTCGGCTTCACTTGTCGAACACCGTCAGCTCGGCGCCTTCCGGCGCCACGGAGATCGCGAGCAGCTTGGCGGGTTCAGTCTCGCTCGCATTCTCGCTTGGCAAGGTGAACAGGCGAAGAAAGCGGCGGAGTAGCAGCGCCTCCGGCTATTCGCCGGGCATATTCTGGCAATCGATCGCGAATTCCATGATCGAGCTGTTGTCGGCGGATTGCGTCATCTTCTCCCAGGCCGCGCAGTCGATCAGCAGGTTATTTCGTTGGATCGTGATGACATCCCGTTGCGATGTCTGGCCGTCGATCGCGGGGCCGGGTCCGACGCGGATGACACTGACGAGCCTTTGGCCGCCGCTGCTTTCCATCAGCTTCTTGTCATTCTCGATTGCGAGCGCGGTCTCGCCCACACCCGGCAGATAATGGCGGACGCGGATCTGTGCGACGCGGCCGGCGCCGTCGGTGTAGTTGCAAATGCCGAGACTGCCTTCGGTGGCGGACAGATCCAGACCCTTGAGGGCGAATCCCTGGACGCTGATCGCGCAGATGGCCCCGCTGGGTTTGTGCGTGTAGCTGCCATCGCTCGCCTTGATCCAGTCTGCCGCCGACGGCGCTGGCGCCGGCGTTGGCGAGGGCGCCGATGGGGAGTCCGCGCAGCCCTGCAATCCCGCGAGCAGGCAGAGCGTGACCGTCCATCTTGGTTTCATGCAGTGCCTCCAGGCGATCTCCTCGCCTGGGGCCCAGCCTAGACAGTCGCCGTTCACGCAGCAACAGCACGACCGTCAGGTCGTCAACTTCCGGTAGACCGGCCTATTTGTCGAACACCGTCAGCTCGGCGCCTTCGGGCGCCACGAAGATGGCGAGGAGCTTGGCGGGCTCGGTCTGGCTCGCATTCTCGCTGACCAGATGTTCCGAACCTGGCGGCTCGAAGAAGACTTCGCCGGCGTGATAGACGCGGACTTCGCCGCCTTTGAGCTGTGAGCGGATCGAGCCTTCGAGGATATAGGCCATCACCGATCCCGCATGATGGTGTGAGATGGATTTGCCTCCGGGCTCATACTCTACCAGTACGGTGGAAAGACGCTGACCGGGCAGATCGGGCAGGGCTTCGCTCGACACCAGCGTAACCCTGTCGCCAGCGCTGCCGGCAAAGACGTCGGCCGCACCGGCAAGCGCCAGGCCGGCGCAGAGGGCAAACGCGGTTGCCATGCGGCGGCCGGTCGATTTCGAGACTCTGTTCATGGGAGTTCTCCGGGATAAGAGAGCAGCTGCTCAGCCGATATTCTTCGCGACGACCGGCATCATCCGCGACGAGATGGCAATCCGGTTCCAGCCATTGATGGTCACGATCGCCATGGTGAGGTTGGCCAGCTCCTCATCGGAGAACTGACGGCGCACTTCTTCATAGATTGCGTCGGGCGCATGTCCTTCCGTGATCAGGGTCAGGGCCTCGGTCCAGGCGAGCGCCGCGCGTTCGCGCTCGCTATAGACCGGCGTCTCGCGCCAGCCGTTCAGCAGATAGAGCCGCGCCTCGGACTCACCGGCCTTGCGCGCGTCGGCACTGTGCATCGCGAGGCAAAAGGCACAGCCATTGATCTGCGACGCCCGCATCTTGACCAAGTCGAGCAGCGAGTGCTCGAGGCCGCACTGCTCGACGGTATTGCTGAGGGCCGTCATCGCCTTGTAAGCGGCGGGGGCGGCTTTCGGGATGCTCACTCTGGTGTCCATGATCTCCATCCTTCGTTGGCTCGGCGCGGCCATCGCGCCTGTTGATGGCGTAAGATGTAGAAAGTTGTTGGCCTATCCTACAGTGCCAAAACTCGCTAAAATGAATGGGCCATGAAGCTCAAACCCAAACCATTGATCCAAAATAATATCCGCCTGAAGCGGCGAGGCGGCAGCCCTTTGCATCGGCAGCTTTATGAGAGGCTACGGGCCGCCATCCTCGATGGCAGCCTTGGCCCCGGCACGCGCCTCGCTTCCAGCCGCAGCCTGGCGAGCCAGCTTGGCACCTCGCGCGGCACGGTCGAGCTCGCTTATGCGACGCTGACGAGCGAGGGCTATATCGAGGCGCAAGGAGCGACCGGGACGATCGTGACGGCGAGCCTGTCGCGGCAGCGCCCGATTCCGCGCGGCCGCCGGCCCGAGCCGGTCCGGCCTTTCAGCGATACGGCCGCCGATACGGCCTTGCCGAAGCCCTTCCAAATGGGGCTTCCGGCGTTGGATCAGTTTCCGCGCAAGCTCTGGTCGCGCCTCACGGCCCGGAACGCGCGGCGGCTTCCCGCCTCGGCGATGACCTATCAGGACGCCGCCGGCGACCGGGCCTTGCGCGACGCCATCGCCCATTACCTCGCCATCGCCCGCGGCCTCGCCTGCTCGAGCGACCAGATCTTCATCACCGCCGGCTATCAGGGCGCGCTGGGTCTGATCGCACGCGCCCTGCTGCGGCCGGGCGATCCGGTCTGGTTCGAGGATCCCGGTTATTTCCTGGCGCGCGAAGCGCTGAAGCAGGCGGGCGCGGCTCTGGTGCCGCTGCCGGTGGACGAGGAGGGGATCGATGTCGCGGCCGGCCGGCAG
>NZ_JBOHKS010000259.1:0-5120 GCF_050729195.1 Hypericibacter sp. | reverse complement strand
TTGGCTATGGGGGGCCGGATCAGATCAACGGCAATGGTGGCAGTGACAGCATCGACGGGCATGCCGGCGCCGATACGATCAGTGGCGGCAGCGGCAATGACACGCTCGATGGCGGCAACGATACCGTGGGCGATCACCTCGACGGCGGGTCAGGCAACGACCTGCTTCTGACCCGCACCGCCGATCAGGCGGCAGGCGGGAACGGCGACGATACCGTTCGGCTGTTCGACAACACCGGGTTCGGCACGATCGACGGCGGCGATCAGATAGGGCACGACCTGAGAGTCCATCAGGGCGATGTGCTACAGTTCAACGGAAGCCTCGATCTGACTCAGCCCGCTGTCAGTGCACGCATCCACGGGATCGAGACCCTGTCCATGAAGGATGGCCAAGGCAACGGCTCCCTGACCTTGAACGTGAACGACGTCCTCGATCTGGGCGACGGGACGTTTGCCCCGACGATCGCCGGCGAGCATGCCCCCGGTAAAGGGGCCGCGGTTCGCGTCAATGGCGACAGTGGCGATCAGCTCACGCTCAATGGCGCGTTCTGGAATTCGATCGACGCCAGCAACGCCCCCCATGACTATCACGTCTACGCGTCTCAGAGCCCTGGCGGCAACGTCTATGCCGTGGTGAACGACGACGTGACCGTCCATCTGACGACCTGACGGCTGAAGACCGGGCACCTGCGGAGGGCGGCATCTGCCCGACGCCCCCTCCGCAGGATATCAATCTTCCTGCCGGTGCACGTCGTGCACGATGCAGCCGGCGCCTTCCGGCCGCATCTCCATCCATGCCTTCTTCTTTAGTGTGACCTTGGTGTCCTCATAGCCGCTCTGCCAATGCTCCCGCATCGAGGTGTCGGAGAGCTCGTAATCCTTGGCGTGTCCCTCATAGGCCTTCTGCTGATAGACCAGCTGGAGGATGACGATCTCCGGCAGATCCATCAGCTCGTTCCGCAGCTTCTTCTTCTCCTCGTCCAGCAATTCTTCCGGCGTCTTCCTCCGGATCTGGCCCAGCTTCGTCTTCCATTTGTGGAGTCTGCCTGCGTCTGGTCCGTTTTCGCGGCGCGCCGGAATGCCCGGGGCTGATGATGGGGCTCGATCGCGGCGGCTCCTGCCGGCGTGGTTCAGCGGCTGCCGGCCGCGCATGCCGCAGCGCGCGTCGAGCAGCTGCTGCGCCGGGAGATCAGCGTCAAGCCGCCGGCCAATTGCCCGCGCTGGGTCCCCGTGACCAGCGACGGCAAACGCATGACGGCGCTCGCCTTCACGGTCGATCATAGGTCCGGCAACTATGCCGGCGATCACACCCTGGAGGAAACCGCCGCCATCCTCGCCAAGGCTTGCGGCCATTGGGGATCGGGCGCCGAATATCTGATGCACACCGTGGCCCATCTCGAAGACCTCGGCATCCATGACCGCTATCTCTGGAAGCTCCAGGCACGCGTGGCGGCGCTGATCGCGAGCGAAGCGGAGCCGTCGCTGCCGATCGTCGTGGCTCCGTCGATGTGATCGCCTCGCTCTGCTGGCGAAATCGGGTTTCCTCTAAGTCTCCTCTAAGTCTCCGCTCGATAGATTCCCGGCAGGTTCGCTACCCCACCAGCAGCCTGGCACTGATTCTTCTTGCGCCACCGGAACGCCGACATTGGCAAGGCGGTCCGACGCCACATTGCCGAGCGCGACCGATGGGTCGGACATCCCGGCAGGAGTCAGGCGTTCATGCTTGTCGAAATCTCGTCGCTCCGAGTGAGCCTCGGTGGCGTCGCCATCCTGCATGACGTGCAGCTAACGCTCGATGCCGGTGAAATCTATGGCCTTTTGGGTCCCAACGGCGCAGGCAAGAGCACGACGATCGCGGCGGCGCTGGGGCTGCTCCTGCCGGACGCAGGCCAAGTGCGGATCTTCGGGAAGGACCCCTCGCGAGACGCCGCCAGCGTCCATCGTCGCCTCGGCGCGCTGCCCGAGCAGAACGGGTTCTATAGCTGGATGACGGCCCTCGAATATCTTCGCTTCTTCGATCGACTTCACGGAAGAAGCAGCAGCGACCGAGAACTGCAGGAACGATTGGCAAACGTGGCGCTGGAGCCCCGCCCCAGGCAAAGGATCGACACTTTCTCGCACGGCATGCGGCAGCGTCTCGGTCTCGCGCGCGCCATGATCGCGAACCCCGCCCTTCTCGTGCTCGACGAGCCGACCAACGGGCTCGATCCCCGAGGCCGTCGCGAAGTCCACGATATCCTGCTGGGCCTTTCGCGCCGCGGTGTCGGCATCCTGCTCTGCACGCATCTGCTCGACGACGTCGAACGGCTTTGCGACAGGGTGGGCATCATCGTCCAGGGCCGGACCGTGGCCGAAGGTTCGATCGACGAGCTGATCCAGAAAACAGGGAGGACCACGCGGTTCAGGCTGCGCTTGGCGGGAAAACCGCCGGCCGAACTGCCGGAAAGCCTGCCCATCGCCATGGTCGCTCGCGGCGTCGATTTCTGCCTGGTCGATATCGGTTCCGGTCTGAAGACGGAACGGGCCTGGAGCGAGCTCATGCGTCGGGGCTGGCCCATCACCGAGATTCAGCGCGAAGGCGGCGGGCTCGAAGATGTCTATTTCGGGCTGACCGAGCGAAGAGCAGCATGAACCCGACGATCCTGATCGCGCGCAAGGAAGCGGGCGAACTTCTGCTGAGCCAGCGCGGGCTGCTGTGGCTCCTGGCCATGGCCGTCGCTCTCTCCAGCTTCGCGCTCCTGCTGGTCGGCGATGCGGAACTGAGCCTGCTGGACAACGCGCAAGTCGTCTATGACATGGCGGCCATCGTCACCGCCCTGGGCGCACTTCTTGCCATTCTGGTCGGCGTCGACAGCGTCGGCGGCGAACGGGAGCGAGGGAGTCTCGTCCCCCTCCTCCTCGCCCCCGTGCCGCGCGCCCAGATCCTGCTCGGCAAACTCGGCGGCGTCGCGATCGCCTGGATCGTCATGTATGTCCTGGCGCTGCCCTATCTCTGGGCCGTCGGCAGCACGGGCCAGAACCTGATACAAGGCGCGCTCGCCCTGGCGCTGCTGGGAACGCCGGTCGTGCTCGGCTACGGCTTTCTCGGCCTGGCGCTCGGCAGCTGGCTCGCATCGGCGCGATCGGGGCTGCTCGGCGGCATGATCTTTCTGCTGCTCTGCGCCAGCCCGCTCCTTCTCGGACCCGGCTTACGCCAGTCGGCGGTGGGGCAAATCTTCGATGCGATCAATCCGTTTTCGGCGGCGGCCAATGGCTATGACGCCGTGATCATCGATTCAGAGTCCGTGTTCGCGCAGTGGCTCCACTTCCTGGTCGCGTTGGCCTGGATGGCGGCAACACTCTGGCTGGCCCATGCCGGCTTCCGGCGCCTGGCAAGGTAGGAGATATCCGATGAAGGTTCTGTTCTGGGTTCTTGTGGCGATGGGCCTGCAGATTCCGCCGGCATCCGCGACCGACATGCTGCATATCGATCTGGTGCCGGACGCCACGAACCCTCGATCCGCACAGATGGGCGACAATCTGATCTTCCACACCCAGATCCGGAACGATGGTGCCGCCGCGGCCGAGGGGCTGATCGTCTGGATCAGCCTGATCCGGATCGACCAGGGCGCCGAGCAACCCGTCGATCTCGAGGATTGGAGCGCGCAGAAGGCGGTGACCGCCGCGTCACTGGCGCCGGGGCAATCGCTGAGCACGGATTGGCCCATGCGGCTCATTCAAGCCGGTAGCTATCGCGTCCTGGTCAGTGCGACGAGCCGCAATGGCGCGGGCCTCGTTGCCAGCCCCTTTGCCGATTTCACCGTGCGGCAGAAGCCCGTGGTCGAATCCAACCGCGTGCTGCCGATCGCGATCGGTCTGCCGCTCCTGATCGCTGGCGGCATGATATGGCAGCGTCGTGTCAATTGACGTGACGTTGCGATTGAGAGCCCAACCCCCGATCCGATGAGCGTCTCTCTAAGCATCCTCTAAGTTTTTGCTGGATAGATTCTCGGCCCTGGCCGGTCAGCCGCCGCTCCAGCCATGCGACACAGGTCGATCGCTGGGCGCGGAGGTGTGACCATTGCTGACCTGGTTTTCTATGACATCCCCGTAGGCTCTCAATTTGCCACGGGTCGAGGTCGATCCCCCGCAGGACTATCTTCCCGGCTCGATCGGATGGGATCGAGTGCCGTGAAGGAAATGCGACAACGCGAAATCTTCGTCGCATCGATCGTCGAATGGCGTCGTATCGCGGCCACTTCCATCTCGTCACGCCACGACGCCGGCAACGGGGCACTGAACAGGGGGAAACCCACCACAGGAGGCTTCAACAATGTCTAAGACCTTGCCGAACCTGATTCCCCACGATTCCGCGACCGTGAACACGGCCATCAATCCCGCCGACTTCGTCAACTTCATCGACAATCCGTTCATGACATTAGAGCTTGGCGCGACATTCGTGTCGGAGAGCCCCGATGGGCGTTCGATCGACAGTTTCCAGGTCACTCACCAGACCAAAGTGCTCGATGGCGTGACCTGTGTCGTGGTCAGGGACGTGACGGTCACTGACGGCGTTCTGGCGGAGAACACCCTCGACTATTTTGCGCAGGATAAAGCCGGCAATGTCTGGTACTTCGGCGAGGATGCCAAGGCGTTTGAGAACGGCCATGTCGACACCTCGGGTTCCTGGCATGCCGGTGTCAACGGTGCCACGCCCGGTATCATTATGGAGGCGCACCCTAAGGTCGGCAACCAATATGACCAGGAAAACGCATTTCCAGTCGCCCAGGACCACGCGCAAGTCCAGAGCCTGACCGACTCAACCAGCGTCCCTTACGGCTCGTTCGATCATCTGTTGAAAACCGCCGAGACCTCCGTGGTCGAACCCGGAGCGCTGGAGCACAAGTTCTATGCCGCCGGCGTCGGCGTGATTGCGGCGGTCGATGCCGTTACCGGTGAAATCTCCAACCTCGTCCAGATCAAGGTCGACGGCACCAACCAGGCCGATACGCTCTTTGGCTATGGGGGGCCGGATCAGATCAACGGCAATGGTGGCAGTGACAGCATCGACGGGCATGCCGGCGCCGATACGATCAGTGGCGGCAGCGGCAATGACACGCTCGATGGCGGCAACGATACCGT
>NZ_JBOHKS010000258.1:0-4376 GCF_050729195.1 Hypericibacter sp. | reverse complement strand
AAGTATGATGCCGCGCGGTGTAGCCGACATTCTCCAGGTCATTGTGCTTGCCGCCGGCGCGCACACATTTCTGCGCCGTCGCGGCGCGCACATAGTCGCGTTTCTCCTGGCCGGTGAAGACGTTCTTGAACTGCACCATGCCGGCATTGGTGAAGAGCAGGGTCGGGTCGTTGCGCGGCACCAGCGGCGAGGACGCAACGACCTCGTGCCCGTTCTTCCGGAAATATTCCAGGAAGCTGGTACGGATCTCGTTCGTGCTCTGAACGTGGCCGCTACTTTGGTGGCCGGTGGTCGAAGTCGACATGGGGCGCTCGGGGGCTTTCGTTAGGGCTGGCAGCAGGCCGTTCCGGGGCCGCTGCTTCGGACCGGTTATGGGGTCGCGGGACCCTTTCCGGAGCCGCCAAGCGGCAAACCCCAGTCATCCCGCGTTGCACCATAGGATATAGGGCTTTTACCAACCGCTTAACCCCCCTGTCCAGACAGGGTTGCCGGCTGCGGACACCCTTGGGACTGCGGCTCCCTTTCCTAATCGCCCCCGAGCTTGAGCGTCCTCCCATGCCCCAGGGCCGGATATTGCGCTCGAGCGCGAACTTCCCGCGGGTCCGTGGTATCGTGGCGGGGGCCGCATGGACCTCCCTGGGCGCCTGCTGCCTGGGCCGGGGATCCAACCGGTTCCCCCGCCGTCGAGCTGACGGAAGTGAGGGGTACGGCGGCGCAAGGCAACCCGCCATGAGACAGGCGAACGGGTCCATCGCGATCGGCATGCGGCGCCTCCGCCGGGCTCCGGCGGGCATCGGAAGCTGGCTGGCCTGTGCCAGCCTGCTCTTCATGCTTCTCCAGGCGCCGGCGGGCGCCCTCGCAGCGCCCAAGGCCTATCTCTTGGATCTGAAAGGCGCGGTAAGCCCGTTCACGGCCGACTATGTGGTGCGCGGGCTGCACCGCGCAGCCGACGACGGCGCGAACGTGATCGTGCTGCGGATCGACACGCCCGGAGGGCTCGACAGCTCGATGCGCGAGATCATTCGCGCCATCCTCGCTTCACCCGTGCCGGTGATCGGCTATGTGGCGCCAGGCGGCGCTCGCGCTGCCAGCGCCGGCACCTACATCATCTATGCCTGCCATATCGCGGCGATGGCGCCCGGCACCAATCTCGGCGCTGCGACACCGATCAACCTGTTCGGCGGCGATGAATCCACACCGGAACAACAGCCCGGCAGCCAGAACGGCAAGGCGCCATCGGACGCATCATCGCCACAAACACCGGCGCCCCAAGAATCAGCCCCTCAGGAATCGCCCGAGAACCCATCGCAACAGATCCGTCCGCCCAATGCCGAGCTGACCAAAATCACGAACGATGCCGCGGCTTACATTCGCGGCCTGGCGCAACTGCGTCATCGCAACGTCGATTGGGCGGAACGCGCGGTCCGCGAGGCGGTCAGCCTGTCCAATGATGAAGCGCTGAAGGCGAACGTTATCGACCTGGTGGCTGACAATCTCGAAGAGCTGCTGGCGAAGGTGAACGGACGCAGCGTGCCGGTGCTGGGCACGGATCGAGTTCTCGAGACCGGGAGCGCCACGGTAGTCGCTCTCGAGCCGGATTGGCGCACCCGTCTGCTGGCGACGCTGACGGATCCGTCCGTCGCCTACCTCCTGCTCCTCATCGGCATCTATGGCCTGATTTTCGAGTTCTCGCATCCGGGGATCTTCGCTCCGGGCGTTATCGGCACCATCAGCCTGGTTCTCGGGTTGCTGGCGCTCAGCGTCATACCGATCGACCTCGCCGGTCTCGGCCTGATGCTGCTTGGTATCGGATTGATGGCGGCGGAGGCCTTCATACCCTCGTTCGGCGCGTTCGTCATCGGCGGTGCGACGGCTTTCGTCATCGGCTCCTTGATGACGTTCGATGTACCTGGCTACCGCCTGGCCTGGCCGGTGATCGCCGGCGCCACCATCGCCAGCATCGGGTTGTTCCTGCTCGTCCTTGCCATGCTGCTGCGGGCACGCCGCCGGCCCGTCAGCAGCGGCGACGCCGCACTGGTCAATACGGCTGGGGAGGTGATCAGCTGGACCGATGGCGAAGGCCAGGTCCTGGCGATGGGCGAGCGGTGGCGCGCCCGCGGACCCGGATCGTTGGCGGCAGGCCAGCAGGTGCGCGTCGTCGGCCGCGATGGGCTCATCTTGCGGGTCGAACCCAGATAGGGCGGATCGAACCCCGATAGGCGAATGGGCAAACGGACGTTCGAACGAATGAAGGTGGAATCGCGAATCTCGGGAGAAGCGCCATGATGATCAACTGGCTCATTTATCTGGTGATCGCGCTGTTCGCGATCGGCATCCTCGGCGCGGCGATCCGCGTATTTCGCGAATATGAGCGCGGCGTCATGTTCACGCTTGGCCGGTTCACCGGCGTGAAGGGGCCGGGATTGATCCTGATGCTGCCTTACATTCAGCAGATGGTCCGCATCGATCTGCGCGTGATCGTGCTCGATGTGCCGAGCCAGGATGTGATCTCGCGGGACAATGTCTCGGTCAAGGTCAACGCGGTCCTCTACTTCCGCGTCCTTGACGCCGACAAGGCCGTCATTCAGGTGAGGGACTTCATGCAGGCGACCAGCCAACTCGCGCAAACGACCTTGCGCTCGGTCCTCGGCAAGCACAGCCTCGACGAGATGCTCGCCGAGCGTGACAAGCTCAACAACGACATCCAGGAGATTTTGGATGCGCAGACGGCATCCTGGGGCATCAAGGTCACCAACATCGAGATCAAGCAGGTCGATATCTCGGAGAGCATGATCCGCGCGATTGCGAAACAGGCCGAGGCCGAACGCATCCGTCGGGCGAAGATCATCAATGCCGAAGGCGAGCAGCAGGCGGCGCAAAAGCTGGTGGAGGCGGCCGAGATCCTGGCGCGCACGGCCGGCGCAATGCAGTTGCGCTATCTGGGGGCGCTGCACGACATCGCCAGCGACCGCACCAACACGATCGTGCTGCCGCTACCGACCGACCTGCTGAAGATGCTCTCGATAGCCACCGCGCCCGCGCCAACTTGATGCGCGGACGATCGCCTTCACGGGATCGCCAGCAGTCCTTGAGCGATAGAGCGACCGGGACGGGTTACCCCCGTCAGTCGAAGGCCGCGTTGAGCTCGGTATGAGGGGTCGCCTCGGCGGTAAAGCCAAACGTGCCCTTCTCCTTGAGCTCCCGGGCGGCCCGCAGGAAGCCGCCAAAGGCGGCACGGGCCAGGCTGCCGCCGACGCTGACGCGGCGCACGCCCAGCGCCGCCAGATCGGCAACCGTGGCGCCGCCCGGCCCCATCAGCACATTGACCGGCCGGTCGACCGACTTCACCAGGGTCGCGACCTCCTCGCGGGTGCGCAGGCCCGGGGCATAGAGCACCTGGGCCCCCGCCTCCTGATAGGCCTGGAGCCGGCGGATGGTGTCGCCCAGATCGGCGCGACCATGGAGATAGTTCTCGGCGCGGCCCACCAGCAAGAAGGGGAAAGACAGGCCTTTGACCACCTCGGCCGCCGCCACGATCCGTTCGACCGCCTGGGCGATGTCATAGATCGGCTTGTCGCCCTCGCGGGTCGAATCCTCGATCGAGCCGCCCACCAGGCCGACCGCCACCGCCCGTTTGATGGTCTCGGCCGCGGCCTCGGGCTTGCTGCCGAAACCGTCCTCGAGGTCGGCCGTGACCGGCAGATCGGTCGCGGCCACGATCGCATGCGCATTGGTGATGGTCTCGTCGCGGGTGACCCGGCCGACGCCATCGGGCTTGCCGAGCGTGAAGGCGAGGCCGGCGCTGGTGGTGGCGAGCGCCTCGAAGCCCAGCCCGGCCAGCAGCTTGGCCGAACCCGCATCCCAGGGGTTGGGAAGAATGAAGCAACCCGGCCGCTCATGCAGCGCCTTGAAGTTCCGCGCCTTCTCTGCCTGCGTCACCATCGTCCGACTCTCCCGGTCAAAGCCTGTCTGGAGAATGATCTTCCCATCGCGACAATCCCGCTGTCACCTGCCGAAGCTTCATGCCTGCCCTGACACAAAATGCAGTGGAAAGACGCGGCACCGGTAACAGGGGGCTGAAACAAATCCGCAAAAAAGCGACCGCCGCCGACAGGGGGACCATCGGCGGCGGCCTCTTCACTCGTGACCGGAAATTTGCGGGAAGGGTCTAGGGGAAACCCGCGAGAGGGCCAGCCACGAAATCGTCAATCGTGAAACGATAAAGGACAGGAAACGACAACGGGATGAGGACGCCCCGGACGACCGGGGCGTCCCGCAATCCCGATCGGGTCATTCGTCTTCGGCGTTTTCCTTGTCGCCGCTGCTGCCGGTCATCATGGCGCCGGCGACGAGGCCCGCATTCTGGCGGATCGCGG
>NZ_JBOHKS010000257.1:0-13560 GCF_050729195.1 Hypericibacter sp. | reverse complement strand
CCTTCCTGCCGCCCGGCTGGCGCCTGGAAGTGGATAAATTCGGTTGTCTCGATCTCAAGCGGCACAAGGCTTAGGGAGGATCCCGGCATGTATGGACGTGGCGGACGCATCGGGTTGGCCATTCTCGACAGCGATCTCAATATCGAAGGCGATATGCGACGGCTGTTGCCGGATTCGGTCGAGACCCACGCGGCGCGGGTGATCTATCCCAAGGTGGTGACGCCGGAGAACATGGCGATCGCAGCCGACGGGCTCGACCAGGCGATCGACAGCCTGCTGGCGATCCGGCCGATGGCGATCGGCTGGGCCTGTACCAGCGGCAGCTTCTTCGGCGGCATTGCAGGCCATCGCGCCATCATCGAACGGATGAAGAAGCGCGCCGGCGGGGTGCCGGTGACGACCGCCTCGGAATCGGTCGTCGAGGCGCTGCATGCGCTCAAGCTGCGCCGCCCCGCTGTGGGCACGCCCTATTCGCCGGAAATGAACCGCCGCCTGGGCGTCTTCCTGCAGGAGAATGGCCTTGAACCGCACCTTCCGGTCGCAGGCCTGTTTCCGGGTACCGTGGACGACTACACGATGCAGGACGTGGAGGAGGATCGCGTCGCCGACTTCATCATGTCGCTCGACCGGCCGGATTGTGATTCGATCGTCATGAGCTGCACCGGCATGCCGACGGCGACGATCACACCCGCGATCGAGCGGCGCGTCGGCAAGCCCGTCATCACCAGCAACCTCGCCATCCTCTGGAACTGCATGCGCATGGGCGGCAGCCGCAGCCAGCCGCGCGCTGATTGCGCCTTGTTCCGTACCCTCAGCAGCCAGGGCCGCAAAGTCCCCGCTTGAAAGGACCAGCCTCCATGTCCGTCGAGATTGACGACGACTATGTGATTTCGGTCGTCGAATCCCTGATTTCCCATCACAGCGTCTCCGGCAAGGAAGACGGCATCTCGCGTTGGACCGCGGGCGAGCTGCGCCGGCTCGGTCTCGATGTGGTGGAGCAGGAGGTGATGCCGGGGCGCGCCAATGTGATCGCCACCCTCGATAGCGGCCGCCCAGGCCCGACGCTGCTCTTCAACGGCCATCTCGACACGCTGCCGGTTCAACCCGGCTGGTCGGCGGATCCCTTTACCCCGCGCCGGGTCGGCGGGCGGCTTGTCGGCGCCGAGATCAACAACATGAAGGCGGCGGTGGGGGGCATGATCGGCTGCCTCGCGGCGATGTCCCACGACAAGGATGCGATGTCGGGCCGTATCGTGCTGTCGGCCGTCATCGGCGAATGTGATGCGCTGGGTCTCGGCACCACTCACATGTTGCATCAGGGCCTCAAGGCCGACATGGCGATCAACGGCGAGCCGACCGACCTCAATGTCATGACGGCCCATTCGGGCGTCAGCCAGCTGCGCCTGACGGTCCAGGGTCGGATGGTCCATGTCTGCCAGCGCGCGGACGGCCGCAACGCGATCGAGCATCTGGTGACAATTCTCGCGGCGCTCGACGAGAAGGCCTTGCGCTTCAAGCCGCATAAGGATTTTCCGGGTCTGCCGACGATGAATGTTGGTGTTGTCCGGGGCGGCAGCATGGCCTCGATGCTGGCCGAGAAGGCCGAGGCCCTGATCGATGTGCGCACGGTGCCGGGCATGACGCCCGAGGGCGTGCGCGCCGACCTGGAGAAGGCCATCGGTGCGATCAAAGCCCGCGATGGCAGCAAGATCGAGGCGAAGATCGAGCTGCTGGGATCTCCTCAGTTCTGCCAGCAGTTGCCCTATCACGTCACGGCCGAGGTGCCCGTGGTCGGCACCGTCGCGCAGTCGCATGAGGCGGTGCTCGGAACGCCGGCCAAGGTCGGCACCCTGTTCCCACAAGTGTTCTACGGCACCGACGCCTCGCATCTTCTCCATGCCGGCATCCCGACCGTGATCTATGGCCCCGGCAAGGTCGCCGACATCAATGTGCCGGACGAAAGCATGGCGATCGCCGACTTCCTCGCGGCGGCGCGGGTCTATCTGATGAGCGCCGCCCGCATTTGTGCGCGCCACTGAAGGAGCCGTTTGCATGAATCAGGATATCGCCGGGCTGATCAGATCGGTCCCGCGCGTCAGCCTGCTCAGCGGCCCGACCCCGCTCGAGCGCGCACCGCGCCTCTCGGCGGAACTGGGTGTCGATCTCCTGCTCAAGCGGGACGACCTGACCGGGATCGGTGCCGGTGGGAACAAGCTGCGCAAGCTCGAATTCATCGTCGCGGCCGCCCAGAAGGAGGGCGCCACGGCCCTGATCACGACCGGCGGCGCGCAATCCAACCATGCGCGACTGACGGCGGCCGTGGCGGCCCGGCTCGGGCTCAAATGCTATCTGCGGCTCAAGGGAGTGGCCCCGGCGGATGTGGGCAATGTGCTGCTCGACCGGCTCTTCGGCGCCGACCTCGATTTCTGGGATGAGCCCAACTACGACATCGTCAATCAGCGCATGGCGGCGCTGGCGGCGGAATTGCGCAAGAAGGGTGAGCATCCGGTGGCCGTGCCGCTCGGCGGCGCCACGCCCGAAGGCACGCTGGGCTATGCGCTCGCCTTCGCCGAGATTATGCAACAGGCCGCAGCTTTGGGCGGCGTGCCCGATTATATCGTCCTTGCCGCGGGTACGGGCTCGACCCAGGCGGGGCTGCTCCTGGGCGCCAAGCTCAGCGCGGCTTCGACCCGGATCGTCGGCGTCAGCGTCAGCTGGGCCAAGGACATCCTCGCCGCCGAAGTGACTCGCCATACGCTCGACGGTGCCAAGCGCCTCGGCGTCGCGCTCACCCTCAAACCCGACGACGTCTGGATCGCGGAGGGCTATGTCGGTCCCGGCTATGCCAAACCCTCGCCACTGGGCCGCGCGGCCCTGACGCGGACTGCGCAAAGGGAAGGGGTGCTGCTCGACTCAACCTACACCGCCAAGGGCATGTCGGGCGCGATCGACCTGATCGAGAAGGGCGTCATTCCGCGCGGCAGCCGGATGGTCTTCGTTCATACCGGCGGGACGCCCGAGCTCTACACCCGCGCGCCCGAGGACCTCCTCGGCTAGGCAGTCGGCGGTGTCGTAGGACAACCGAGGCAAGGATTTCCGGTTTACGCCGATATTCGAATCCGGGAAGCTGGCCCCGGCCCGAAGGCCGCGCGGCGCGGTATCGAGGCCTTACAGCGATAGGGCCGGACACGGGTGGCGCAGGACTACGACTTCATCATCATCGGCGCCGGCTCGGCGGGCTGCGTCCTCGCCAATCGCCTGGGCGAAAACCCCTCGGCCCGGATTCTCGTGCTGGAGGCGGGTCCGATGGATCGCAGCCTCTATATGCTGCGCATGCCGGCGGCCTTGGCCGTGCCGCTCGAATCCGACCGTTACAACTGGTTCTATCACAGCGAGCCCGAGCCGCATCTCGACGGCCGGCGCGTCTATTATCCGCGGGGCCGCGTCGTCGGCGGCTCCTCCTCGATCAACGGCATGGTCTATCTGCGCGGCAATCCGCTCGACTATGACCGCTGGGCGGAGATGGACGGCCTGGGCAGCTGGTCCTATGCCCATTGCCTGCCCTACTTCAAGAAGATGGAGACCAGTGCGCTCGGCCCCAGCACCTACCGGGGGGCCGACGGTCCGATCCGGGTGACCATTCCCGACTGCGCCAACCCGCTGTTCCAGGCCTTCCTCCAGGCCGGGCAGCAGGCGGGTTATGCCCTGACCGAAGATGTGAACGGTTATCGCCAGGAAGGCTTCTACCGGATGGAGCGCTCCACCTTCGGCGGCGTGCGCTCCAGCGCGGCGCGGCGCTATCTCCATCCCGCCCGGGCGCGCGGCAATATCGATCTCAAGATCAAGGTCCGGGTCTCGCGGCTGCTGTTCGACGGCCGGCGTGCGAACGGGGTCGAGTTCATCGAGAACGGCCAGAAGCAGGAAGTGCGCGGCGGCGAGATCGCCTTGTCGGCGGGCGCGATCAACTCGCCCCAGATCCTGAAGCTCTCCGGCATCGGTCCAGGCGAGGAGCTGCGGGCGCTCGAGATTCCCGTGGTCGCCGATATTCCCGGCGTGGGCGAGAACCTCCAGGATCATCTGGATTTCCTGGTGCAGTATCGCTGCACCCAGCCGGTGTCGCTCTATCCCGCGACCAGGAGGCTCAACCAGCTCGCCATCGGGCTGCAATGGCTGCTGTTCAAGAACGGCGTCGGCGCCTCCAATATCTGGGAGGCCGGGAGCTTCTTCCGCAGCCGTGCGGGCGTCGAGTTCCCCAATCTGCAGCATCATTTTGCGCCGGTCGCGATCAGCTATGACGGCGCCGAGAAGATCGACGACCATGGCTTCCAGGTCCATCTGAGCCAGATGCGCCCGCGCAGCCGCGGCCATGTGAGGCTGGCCTCGGCCGATCCCTTTGCCCCGCCGCGAATCCTTTTCAATCATCTGGCCGATAAAGAGGACCGCACCGAGGTGCGCGACGGCATCCGGCTGACGCGTGAGGTGGTGGCGCAGGCCGCATTCGATGGATTTCGCGGCGCCGAGATCGCGCCCGGTGCTGCCGTCAACAGCGATTCCGATCTCGATGCCTTCGCCCGGCGCAAGGCCGAGACTTCGCATCATCCCTCCTGCACCTGCCGCATGGGCGCCGACGATCTGTCGGTCGTGGATGAGGAGGGGCGGGTCCATGGGCTGGAGGGGCTGCGCGTCGTCGATGCCTCGATCATGCCGAATGTCGTCTCCTCCAACATCAACGCGCCAACCATCATGATCGCGGAGAAGATCGCCGATCGGATTCGCGGCCGCGCAGCGCTCCCGGCGGAAACAGTCGGTTACTATCGGGCCGGGAACTTTCGCCAGTCGCAGCGCTGACGGCGGCCATTTCGGCCGGATAGGGGAGGAGTATTGGTGTATTCCGCCGCGAGTCCCCTTCGCACCCGCACACCAAATCCGGTCCTTCTGAAATAATTGAAGCACTCGGCGACATCATGTCGTCGATAGGGCGTCGCAGAGTGTCGCCGCTGTTCACCGACGGGATAGGGGAGGGACCTATGGACGCGCTGTTGACAGCCGTGAATTGGGAGAACCTGGCCGCGAATCTCTGCTACGCGATCCTCGCCTTCTCCTACATCGTGACGAACATATGCTGGCTGCGGAGCCTCGCGATCCTGGCTCTCAGCCTCGAAGCGCTCTATTTCTACTTCGGCTCGACTCCGCCGCTCTGGGTGGGGATCGTCTGGGCTCTGATCTTCGTCGCCATCAATACCGTGCAGTTGATATTGATGGCCCGGGCGCGCCTCGGCGTCTCGCTGGACGACCATGAGCGCACCCTGCATCAGGGCCTGTTCGAAGGCATGACCTATGTCGCCTTCCATCGCCTGCTCAAGAGCGGCGAATGGCGGCGTTGCGATGGCGGCCGGGAACTGACCGTCGAGGGCCAGCCGGTCTCCGAGCTTTACGTGATGGCCGAGGGCATGGCGAAGGTCGAGGTGAATGGCGACATCGTCGCCCTGGTGCAGCCGGGATCCTTCGTCGGGGAAATGAGCTTCCTGACCGGCGCTCCCGCCTGCGCGACCGTGACGACCGTTGGCCCCTGCCGGATCTTCTCGATCTCCAAGACGCGGCTGTCGAAGCTCCTGACCGTCGATGAGGAGTTGAGAACCGCGATCCACCGGACCATGGGCCGGGATCTCGTCTATAAGCTCAAATGCACCTTGCCGCAGGCCGAAGCCGCGCAGAACGAGGCTGCCTAGGCGCGGGGTGCAAGCGCCGCCGCATCTGTCGAAATCGCCGCCGGCTTCAACCGGCGGAACTGGGCCGGGCGATCGAAGCCGCGAATCTCGGCGGCTTCCTCGCTGGCGGCGACGGGCCCGAGGGCCGATTTGACACCCGCATCCTCGGCCAGGGATGCCGAGATCACGATGTCGCCACCGAGGCTCTGGCCCTGCAGCCTCGCCGCCAGATTGACGGTTGAACCGAAATAATCGAGCCGGTCGTTGAGCGTCACGGCGATGCAAGGGCCCTTATGCAGGCCGAGCTTGATGACGATCGCGCCTTCGCCATGCGTCGCATTGAAGCTTTCGACCTTGCGCTGGATGGCCAGGGCCGCGCGCATCGCCGAGGCGGGATCGGCGAAGGCCGCCATCACCGCATCGCCGATGGTCTTGACGATGGCGCCGTCATGATCGCGGACGATGCCGGCGAGGAAGGCGAAATGCTCGCGCACCACATGATAGGCCCGGGCGTCGCCCACCCGCTCATAGAGCGCGGTCGAGCCCTTGAGGTCGGTGAACATCAGGGTGATCTCGCTGATACCGACATCGTCGCCCGGCCGCAGCACGTCGCCGGCAAAGAGATCGCGGAAGGTCTGGATCGCCGTGACGCGATCCGCCGTCAGCGCGTCCCTTATCCAAGCACGATCCTCCAACACGATCGTGATCGGGCGCCGGCTGCGGTTTGACAGGCTGACGGTCTTGGGAGGGGAAAGGGTCCCCAGCTCGAGCCGGTCGTCATGGACGATCAGGCTTGGGAAGCCACCGCCCCGCCAGTCGATGGTCTGCTCCGGGCCCGGCTCCAGCGTGCGGAAGCGGTAGGGGCCGAAGGGCAGCTCGACCGGGAGCTCGCGCGACTGCCCGGGATCGAGCGTCATGTGCAGCTTGATATGCGGTGTCGAAAGGGGGCCGAACAGGCAATATTCGCCGCTGGTCAAGGGCCGGATCGCGGCGGTGGGCCGGAACACCGCCTCGACATTCTTCGAGAAGTCGCGGTCATAGTCGATGTTGCAACTCGGGCAATGCGCGCCGGTGGGCAGCCGGTCCAACGAGCCCGACCAGGTCTTGGCCACCCGGCAACGCGGACAGAGCACGTCCCAGCGCAGCTCGAGCAGGCCGCTCCGCACGGCTTGCAGGCAGACCTCGATCATCCGGCGCGGACTGACCTGCCACTCCCGCGCCAGCTGGAGCGGGCGCACGTGCCAGAGATCGACCTCCTGGGCGCTCAACAGATGATCGGCAAGGCGCTGCGCCAGCCCATGTCCGTTGGGCGTCGCCTCGATCGCCTGGACGGCATCGTGGACGCGACGTCGGGTTTCTTCGGAAGGTTTCGGCGGCTCATAGTCGAAGGGCTGCTCGCGCTTTCCGCCGGCGAACGCCGCGGCCTGGGCCGCGAGAGCGGCGAAGGTCCGGCCGGTCTTGCTGAAGAAATTGCCCGCAAGGATCAGGCGGCCCAGCCAATTGCGCGCTTCGACCGTCATGATGTAAGTGCCGCGGCTGCCGGAGCCTTCGGGCTCCAGCTCGAAGACCGCACAGAGCGAGACCAAAGGGCCGTTCAGGAATTCGCGGCAATGCTCGAACCAGCGCTCATAAATCCAGTTGACCGGGCGCTCGCGCCATTTGATCGTGATCGGCCCGCGCTTGAACTGGCCGAAATATTGGACGGCGCCATCGGGCTGCGGGATCTCGATGATCTCGTGTTTCGGCAGCTTGGCCGCTTCGTTGAAGCGCGCGGTGTCGGCCAGCACCTCCCACATGGCGTGGACCGGCTGGTCGAAATGCCAGACCCAGCTCTGCTGTCGGGTCTTGCCCATGTCCTGCCTTCGGATCGCGGGGTGGAGTCAAGTGGCCAGAGATGTCACGCGTCGCGAGGATAGGCGGCTCTGCCGCAGACAGCAACAAAACCGGGCCATTTGGCAGGTTGGTGGCCTCTGAAACAGCCTTCGCGGGGACGCAGCCGCCGGGTTATTCTGGCGCCCGGGCCGTTCCCAGGCTGCAATCTCACGGAGGAGGGTCACGTCATGCCGATCATCAACCGCATCGCCGAGTTCCAGGCCGACATGACGGCTTGGCGCCGCGATCTCCATGCCTATCCTGAGACGGCGTTCGAGGAGCATCGCACCTCGGATTTCGTCGCCGGCAAGCTGGAAGGCTTCGGGATCGCGGTTCATCGCGGGCTCGCCGGCACGGGCGTCGTCGGAACGCTCAAGGGGTCAGCCCCGGGCAGCCGCGCCATCGCGCTCCGCGCCGACATGGATGCGCTCCACATTCTTGAAGAGAACGGCTTCGCTCATAAATCCCGCAACCAGGGCAAGATGCATGCCTGTGGCCATGACGGCCACACCACGATGCTGCTGGGCGCCGCGCGCTACCTGGCGGAGACCCGGAACTTCGCCGGCACGGTCCATTTCATCTTCCAGCCGGCCGAGGAGAACGAAGGCGGCGGCCGTGTCATGGTGGCCGACGGGCTGTTCGAGAAGTTCCCGGTGGATTCCGTCTTTGGCATGCATAACTGGCCGCATCTGCCGCCGGGCCAGTTCGGCGTGCGGACGGGCCCCATGATGGCTTCCTACGACATCTTCGAGATCACCGTGATCGGCAAGGGCTCGCACGGCGCCATGCCGCATCACGGGATCGACCCGCTCCTGACCGGCGCCCATATCGTGACCGCGCTGCAGAGCATCGTCAGCCGCAATGTGGCGCCGCTCGACGCGGCCGTGGTTTCGGTGACGCAGTTCCATGGTGGCGACGCCTGGAACGTCATCCCGGAATCCTGCGTCATTCGCGGGACCTGTCGCAGTTTCGAGCCGCGCATCCAGGATTCGATCGAGCCGGCGATCCGCCGGATCGCGGAGGGCGTCTGCCAGAGTTTCGGCGCCACCATGATGCTGCGCTATGAGCGGCGCTATCCGCCCACCATCAACACGGCGGTGGAAACCGATTTCGCGAGCGGCGTGGCGGAGCAGGTGGTGGGCGCCGAACGCGTCGACCGCAATTACAGCCAGACCATGGGCTCCGAGGACTTCGCCTTCATGCTGCAGGCGAAGCCCGGCTGCTACATCTTTCTCGGTGGCGGCACGGCTGAGAAGGGCGGGGTGCTGCACAACGCACACTACGATTTCAACGACGAGACCCTGCCGATCGGGGCGAGTTACTGGGCGCGCCTGGTCGAGACCGCCATGCCGCGGTCGGCCTAGGTCTCGCGACATGATGATCATCAGAGGAAAGCCGCGCGATCTCGGCGACGGTTTCATGGTGAGCCGTCTGTTGCCGCAGATCGAGCGGCGCAGCGTCGGCCCCTTTGTTTTCTTCGATCATTTCGGGCCGGTGACCTTCGCGCCCGGCCAGGGCGTCGATGTGCGGCCGCATCCCCATATCGGGCTCGCGACCGTGACCTATCTCTTCGAGGGCGCTCAGGTCCATCGCGACAGCCTGGGATCGGTCCAGACCATCGCGCCGGGCGATGTGAACTGGATGACCGCGGGCCGGGGCATCGTGCATTCCGAGCGCACCGGCCCCGAGCTTCGGGCCCGCGGCCATCTGCTGCATGGCATCCAGAGCTGGGTGGCGTTGCCGCAATCGGAAGAGGAAGCCGAGCCGTCCTTCCAACATGTCGGGCGCGGCGAGCTGCCGGAATGGCGCGAAGGCGAGGTGGTGCTGCGGGTGATCGCGGGCCATGCCTATGGCCGGACCTCGCCCGCGCGCGTGCTGAGCCCGACCCTCTATGTCGACGCCATCCTCGGCCCCAAGGGCCGGTTGCCGCTGCCCGAAGATCACGAGGAGCGGGGCGTGTTCGTCGTTAGCGGAGATGTGCAGGTCGGTGGGCAGGCTCTGACGACTGGCGACATGGCAGTCTTCGAGCCTGAGACCAGGTACGCGCTCCAAACGGATAAGGGCGCGCGCGTCATGATCCTGGGAGGTGCGGCCATCGACGGGCGGCGTCATCTCTGGTGGAATTTCGTCTCCAGCTCGAAGGAGCGCATCGAGCAGGCGAAGGCCGACTGGCGGGCGCAGCGGATGGGTCAGGTTCCCGGCGAGACCGAGCTCATTTCCTTGCCGGACTGACGGGCGCCAGGCTGCCGGCCCAGGCGCGATCGGGCAGGACCGCACAGACACGGGTGCCGCCGGCTCCGGTGCGGACCTCGATGTCGCCGCCGATCTGCTCCATCCGCATCTTCATGGCCAGCAGACCGACGCCGGCCCGCGCGGGGTCGAGGCGTCCATCGGCCATGGCGCCCGTGATGCCGATGCCGCGGTCCTCGACCTCGAGCCGGGTCTTCGCCTCATGCCGGTAGAGCCGCACGATCACCACCGGACTCTTGGCATGGCGATAGACATTGCCGAGTGCCTCCTGCAGAACGCGATAGAATGCCATCTCGGCGGCGCGCATCAGGCGCGGGAGGTCGCTGGCGATCTCCGCCTGCATGGCAATCGCCGTGCGCTGGCCGAAGCCGTCGAGATAGGCGCGCATGGCGGCGGCGAGGCCCAGCTCCTCCAGCAAGGGCGGATGAAACAAGTAGGAGAGGGATCGGATCTCGGAGAGGGACTCTTCCATCAGCGTCCGCGCTTCGGCGATGCTTTTGCTTATTGCGGGTTCGTCGTCGCCGATCACCCGGTCGGCTTTGGCGATCAGCAGGCAGGCGGCGACGAGTTTCTGGGCCGTCACGTCATGCAGCTCGCGGGCGAGGTGGCGCCGGGTCTCGTCTTCCTGGGTATGATGTTGGATCAACAGATGGCGGAGCCGATCGTCGGCCCGCTCGAGCTGCGTCACATCTTCATGGGCGATGACGACGCGTGTCGGTCCCGCGCCCGCCAACCGCGTTGCGCGCAACGCAAAGCGCCGGCGCCCTTCGATCGCGTCGATGCCATAGTCGAGATGGAACTCCGACCTGCCGCCGGACAGGAGCGCCGTGATGCCTTCATGGATCTGCCACGCCTGATCGTCGATACCCGCGGCGGCCCGGCAGACATCGAGATATTTGTGACCCAACCCCGCCTCGGTCGCTTCCGGTTCGTTGCCTCGCGTGAACTCCCGCCAGGCGCGGTTGACCATCAGGATCTCGCCGGCCTCGCCCAGAATGGCGATGTGGGGCGACAGCGCATCGATCGTCCGCTGCAGAAACAGATCGCTGTCAGGCGCCGGCGCTTGATGCTCTGCGGGCGGCCTGGTGACGGTGGTTGGCGTCCTGGGCATGGGCGCTCGAAGATCGACGCCACGCTCCATCCGTCGTTTCCGGTCGAGATTGGACTCTCGTTCGCTGGCCGTCGCGGCCAGGCCCGATGAGGTGCCGTCCTCTGTCAGTCTTCGCTCGGTAATGATCGCTTCCCCATCCGCCATGGCGCCCCGCCCATATCGAGACTCCGTGATTCTACCGAGTTCTTCGAGGGATGAGGTCAGGAAACGACAAAGTGAGGTTCAACTGTTGATCGGCGCGGCGGGGCCGATTGCCTGCCTGTGGTTTTTGGCTGCCCGGCCAATCGTCTGGGCTTAGAGTCATTCCAAGAGAGACAGGAAAGGATTGTCGAAAACTTGCCGCGACTTGAGGGCGAAGCCTTGCGCGAAGCCATCAAACGCATCATCCGGCCGTGTGCTGCTTAGCATTTGATCGGTGGTTACCGGCGAGGAACTAAGGGCAGGAGCCAGGATCACGGAATGACGAGATTGTTGCGGATGGCGTAGCGAACCAGTTCGGCGATCGAACCGACACTCAGTTTTCGCATGATATTGGCACGATGGGTTTCGACGGTCTTGACGCTGATGCCGAGGGACGTGCCGATCCGCTTGCTGGTCAGTCCTTGCGAGAGAAGCTGCACGATCTGGATCTCGCGGTCCGAGAGCTGGTTGTACAGCGACGGCGAGGTCCGCTTCTTCGGCTCGAGCTGAAGATGGCCGTCCAGCACGGCCTCGGCGATGGTCGGCGACAAATAGGGCTTGTGCTGCAGCAATTGGTCGATCGCACGGGTCAATTCGCCGACGGCGGAGGACTTGACCAGATAGCCCCGCGCGCCGGCCGCGAGCACCTCATGAATGAGATGCTCGTTCTCATGCATGGTGAAAACCAGCACCTCCGTATCCGGCGACAGCTTTCGGATCTGTCGGGTGGCGAGGATGCCGTTGATGTCCGGCAGGGACAGATCGAGGATGGCGACATCCGGCTTGAGCTGGCCGGTCAGCTCCACGGCCTCGGTGCCATTGCGGGCTTCGGCACAGATCTCCCATTCGGACCGTTCCGCCAGCAGGTCGCGCACGCCCCGGCGGACGATGTCATGGTCATCGGCGATAAGAATTCGGGCCAATCTGAATGCCTAACCTGTATTGCTTCCCGGCCTACAGACTAGCGTCACGGCCGGTGGGGAAACAATGACATCATTCCTGATCGCGCCCCGTCCCTGGCGCCGGTGACAGTCGACCGCGGCAATCCGATATGGTCAACTTCGGGCCCGTGTCGGATTTCCGGGATCCAGCCGAAAGGAGCCTGCCGTGACGGCTGCCAGCGCGGTCAATGCGTTCGCCATTTCGAGCAGCACGTTCTTGTTCGTGTTCTGGGCCTTGTTTCCGGTCGTGAATCCACCAGGCAGCGCCCTCGTGTTTCTGACCATGACGCGCCGGCTGAATCATCGCAATCGCAGCGATCTCGCGACGCGCATCGGCGTCTTCTCCTTTCTCATCATCATCGCCTCGCTGCTGATGGGCGCCTATGTGCTCGCTTTCTTCGGGATTTCGGTGGCGGTCTTGCGCGTCGCCGGCGGCATGGTGGTCGCCGCCGCCGGTTGGAAATTGATGAATGCCCCAGCCGACAGCCGTTCATCCGATGTCGATACGGACGCCGACTTAAATGCGAAGAACATCATGCGGCAGGCATTCTATCCGCTGACCATGCCGCTCACGACAGGGCCAGGCACCATCGCGACCGCGATCGCGCTGGGCACCACCAACCCCGAGGTGGGGCATGGTGGCGCCATCTGGAATGTGCTCGGGGGCGCTGCTGCCGCTGCAAGTCTGGCAATCCTGGTCTTCGTCTGCTATCGCTGGAGCGACCGCATCGCCAAGCTGCTGGGCGAGGGGGGCACCGATGCTCTGGTGCGACTGACCGCCTTCATCCTGCTCTGCATCGGTATGCAGATTCTGTGGATCGGCCTCAGCGACCTGCTCAGCAGCCTGCCGCAATTCCAGTCGGACTGACTTGCCGACCCATCATCTCAAGAGGAAAGCCTGCGTCATGTTGAAATGCTCCCGCCGATCCATCGTTCCGATCTTCATGGGCCTGTCGCTTTTGACCGCTCTGGGGCCCTCGGCTCTTGCCGCCGACCCGACGATCCCGCTGCCTGCCGATGCCAAGTCGGAGCTCGACAAGCGGCTCGGGCCTGGTGTCGTCGGGGCTGCCATTCCGGCGCCGCCGCTGCAGGCGCCGATGACCTATGCGCCCAAGGAAGGTACCGTCCTGACCTACCAGGTCGTCGATTCCGACGGGAATCAGTGGAACGAGGATCATCACTTCGTGAAGAGCACGGAACCTCAGTTCGCGCCGGGAATGAGCTACGCGATCGACAAAGTCAGCACCGAGTATATGCAGGAGAACGGCGGCAATCTCATCGTCGTCGGCGAGAAGGACCTGAAGCAGAGCGTCATCACGACGTTTGCGCCAGGCGAGCCTCTGGTTCTGGCCGGACTTCAGGCGGGGCAGAGCCGGCAGGTGGCGGTCGCCGTGAAAGTCGCCGACATTTCAGACCCGACCGATATCACCCATACCGGGACGCTCAATATCACCTACACCTATGTGGGCGCCTACAAGGTGACGGTGCCTGCCGGTAC
>NZ_JBOHKS010000256.1:0-17531 GCF_050729195.1 Hypericibacter sp. | reverse complement strand
GACGACGGCCGGTCCCTCCAGCTGGTCGCCGGCCAGCAATTCCTCTCGCCGGAGGAACAGGCATTTTCCCGCCCCCGGCAGCGAGACCGGATGGCTCTCGCCACGCGGAGCGCCGACGCGCCGCTTTTCCGCCGGCGGCATGGCCGGCGGCTCGACGGTCGCATAGCCCTCGAGCCGAAGATTGACCAGCTCGACCTCGGCATCGCGGTCGGCGAAGCCGTATTTGTCGGCATGCAGCTTGTGGAAGAGGCCGATCACCGTGGAGCGCTTGAGGCGCGCCAGGTTGGTCAACGGCACGACCAGCTCCGAGGCCTGGCCCGCATAGCGCAGATCGAGCTGATAGCGCCAATAGATCTGCCGGCCGCTGGCGATGGCCGCCATCTCGGCGCTGGCCTCGTCCTGCAACTCCTTCAACCAGCCCCGCAGCGTCTCGTCCTCAACGCGCGACAGCGGCGTGATCCGGGTGCGCATATAGTCGCGCTTGAGATCGGCCGAGAGCAGCCCATAGGCCGAGAAGGCGCCCGGGAACTGCGGCACCACCACATGGGTGATGTTGAGCTCCTCGGCCACCTGGCAGGCATGAAGCGGCCCCGCCCCGCCGAAAGCGACGATGGCGAAGTCGCGCGCATCGCGGCCCTCGCGGACCGCGACCATGCGCACGGTGTTGGCCATCTTGATATTGGCGATGGTCAGGACCTTCGCCGCGGCATCGGCCGGCTTGTCGCCGAGCTGAGTCGCGACCGGTGCCAGTGCCGTCTCAGCCGCCTTCAGATCGAGCTGCATGCGCCCGCCGAAGAAGCTTTCGGCCCGGAGCAATCCGACCAGGCAAAGCGCGTCGGTCACGGTCGGCTCCTTGCCGCCGCGGCCATAGCAGGCCGGCCCCGGCTTGGAGCCGGCACTGCGCGGGCCCACGCGCAACAAGCCGCCGGCGTCGATCGAAGCGATCGAGCCACCGCCGGCGCTGACCGTCTCGATCGCGAACATCGGCAGCGAGATCGGCAGCCCGTCGATCCGCGCCCGGGTCGAGGTGGTGGCATGGGAGTCCGCCAGCAGGCAGACATCGGTACTGGTGCCGCCCATGTCGAAGGAGATCAGGTTCGGCAGCGCCTTCTCCTTGGCGAGCCGCGTGGTCGCGAGGACGCCGCCCGCTGGCCCCGAGAGGCAGGTGGTGGCGGCATACTGGCTCGCCGTATCAAGTGGCAGCACGCCGCCGCCCGAGCCCATCACGAAAATCTCGCCGCCGAAACCGCGATCGACGAAGCGTCCGCGAAAACGCGACAGATAGCCCGAGATCTTCGGACCGACATAGGCCGAGATCGCGGTCGTGCTGGTGCGCTCATACTCCCGGAAATGCGGCGCGATCCGGCTGGAACGGACCACATAGACGCCGGGCAAAGCGGCACTCAGCAGCGCCTCGACGCGCTGCTCATGCGCCGGGTTCGCATAGGCGTTGAGGAAGGCAATGACCACCGCCTGGGCGCCCGCCTCGGTCAGCTGCTTGGCCAGGGCGGCGAACTGGGTCTCCTCCAACGGATGCTCGATCCGGCCATCCGCCATGATGCGCTCGTCGATCTCGAACCGCAGGCACCGCGGCACCAGCGCCTCCACCTTGCGCGAGAACAGGTCCCAGATATTGTCGCGGTCCTGGCGTTGCAGCTCGAGCACATCGCGGAAACCGCGGGTCGTCACCAGAGCCGTCCGCGCGCCCTTGCGCTCCAGGATGGCGTTGGTTGCGACCGTGGTGCCGTGGATGATGGAACGCAGCTGCGCCATCGGCTGGTTGAGCATCGCGACCGTATCGACCGCGCCGATCGACTGGTCGTCCGGCGTGGTCAGGCCCTTCACGACCTGCAACTCCCCGCCCGCCCCCACCATCACCACGTCGGTGAAGGTGCCGCCGACATCGATGCCGATGTCGAATTGTCCGCCCTGCATGATGTTCACGTCCGCTGCCCTGCCAGATGCGGTTTCACCTGCGGATAAAGACGCAGCGCCGCCGCCGGCGACTGCTTGCCTTCGCGCAGATCCTCGAGAATGGCCTCGACCGATCGGTCGGCCGGATTGCCGAAGCCGCCACCGCCGCCCACCACGATCCGGACCAGATCGCCCTTCAGCAGCGCATGGCGCGCCTTGGAAGGCAGCTTGATCTCCGCGCCATCGCGCAAGACCGAGAAGGCGCCGGTGCTCCCCGCCCCGCCGCCGGCCGTACCGCGCGGCGCGAAACGATGGCGGTCGGAATAGCCGAAGAGCTCAACGCCATCCTCCAGCACCTCATATTCGCGCACCGAGCCGAGCCCGCCGCGATGGGCGCCAGCGCCACCGGTATCGGGGAGCAGCTCGTAACGGCGCATCAGGATGAAGGGATGGTCGAGCTCGATCGCCTCGATCGGCGTGATCAGGCAGTTGGAGAGGGGCGCGTCCAGCATGTCGGCCCCGTCGCGCAGTGGGTTGCCGCCCCAGCCCCCGCCGATATCCTCGATGAAGATGCTGAACTCGTCCTCGCGTCGCTGGGTGAGGCCGACGGTCGTGTTGGCATGGAAGCCCAGCCCTGCGATCCGTGCCGGCAGCGCCTGCTGCAACGCGGTCAGCACGGCGTCGAAGGCGCGATAGGCACCGCACATGCGCGCCCGCACCGCCGCCGGCGGCGCCGGATTGAGGATCGAGCCATAGGGCACGTCGATCGTGATCGGGCGATAGCAGCCGTCATTGGCCGGGATGGCGTCGCTGCCCGAGGTCAGCGCCATCTTGATGGCGCTGTAGGTGCTGGAATAGGTCGAGCCCAGCGGCACATTTAGGAATTCGGCGATCTGCGGCGCAGTCCCGGCGAAATCGACATGGATCGTCTCGCCTTTGACCTCGACCGCGACCCGGATCGGCACCGGCTTGTCGTTGCCGATGGTGTCGTCAATGCTGTCCTCGGCGGTGTAGCGGCCATCCGGGATCTCGGCGATGGCGGCCCGCATCCGGCGTTCGGAATAGTCCATCGCCGCGCCCATATAACCCTTCACCGTCGGCAGGCCGTAACGCTCGACCAGCTCGAGGATCCGGCGGCGGCCGACTTCGTTGGCAGCCAGTTGTGCCTGGAGATCACCCCAGGTGACCTTGGGGGCGCGGAAGTTGCTGTGGACGATATCGTAGAAGATGCCGTTCTTGGCGAAATCCTCGCGGCGATTGAACTTCATCGCCGTGAAGCGCAGGCCCTCTTCATAGAACTCGCGCGCACCCAGGGTCAGCCCGGCCGAGCCGCCGCCGATATCGACGTGGTGCGCGATGCTGCCGGCGAAGCCCAGGAGCTGCTTACCGGCGAAGATCGGCGAGAAGATGGTGATGTCCTGAAGATGCTGGCCGCCGATATAGGGATCGTTGGTGACGAAGATCTCGCCCGGCTTGATCTTGCCGCCATACTTCCTCAAGCAGGCCTTCATCGGCAGCGAGAGCGAGCTCATCTGCACTGGGATATGCTCGGCTTCCGAGATGATCCGTCCTTCCCAGTCCAGCAAAGCGCACGAACAGTCACGCGCCTCGCGAATGATGGTCGAATGAGCCGAGCGCAGCAGATTGACGCCCATCTCTTCGGCGACGGCATGGAAGGCGCTGATGAAGACATTGAGAGTGACGGGATCGAGATTCACGCGACACCATTCAGAATTGAGGTGTTGGTCGGAGACGTCACCGGGACCGGCGGCGGCGCATTGCCTTCGAGCAGGCGACGCAGAAAAGCCTTGGTCCGGTCCTGCCTGGGGTTGGTGAAAATCTGCTCGGGCGTGCCCATTTCGATGATCCGGCCCTCATCCATCATGATGATCCGGTCGCCGACCTCGCGGGCGAAGCCCATCTCGTGGGTCACTACCACCTTGGTCATGCCGTCGCGGGCGAGCTGCTTCATCACCCGCAGGACCTCGCCCACCAGCTCCGGATCGAGCGCCGAGGTCGGCTCGTCGAACAGCATGATCTCGGGCTTGAGGGCGAGAGCGCGCGCGATCGCGACCCGCTGTTGCTGCCCGCCCGAAAGCTCGATCGGATAGGCGGCGGCCTTGTCGGCCAGACCCACCTGCTCCAGCAACGCGCGGGCCTTGCGTTCCGCCTCGGCCGGCTTCTCGCCCTTGACCTTGATCGGCCCGATCATGACGTTGCGCAGTGCCGTCAGATGCGGGAACAGATTGAAGCGCTGGAACACCATGGCTGTCCGGCGCCGGGCGCGCAGGGCCGCGCGGTCGACATCCTTGAGGCGCACCGCGGCTGCGCCGGCATCGCGCTGCCAGATGACTTCGCCGCCGATGGCCAGCGAGCCCTCATCGGGCACCTCGAGCAGGTTCATGCAGCGCAGCAGCGTGCTCTTGCCCGAGCCGCTGGGACCGATGACGACCACCACTTCGCCCTGCAGGATGGTCAGATCGACGCCGGCCAGGGCCTCGAGGATGCCGAAGCGCTTGCGCAGCCGCTCGACCGAAAGGATCGGCGCGCAGTGCTCGGTCGAGTAGGAGCCGTCAGGATTGCGTGCCATGGCCGCGCGACGCTTTCGCTTCCAACCGCCGCAACATCAGCGAGAAGGGGTAGCTCAGGAGCAGATAAATGGCTGCGACCATGAGATAGATATCCATGGCGCGGAAGGTGATGGCGATCCGCAGCTGTCCGGCGCGGAGCAGCTCGGAGAGCGAGATCGTCGCCGTCAGGGCGGAGTCCTTCAGCATCGAAATGAAATAATTGCCGATGGTCGGCAGGATCACACGGATCGCCTGGCGCAGGATGATGTCGCGCATGATCTGGGTGCGGGTCATGCCGATCGAAGCCGCCGCCTCCCATTGCCCCTTGTCGATCGAGAGGATACCCGCCCGATAGGCCTCGGAGAGATAAGCGCCGTAATGGATCCCGAGCGTGATGACGCCGGCGGTAAAGGCTTCGAGGCGGATGCCGTAGGACGGCAGGCCGTAATAGACGATGAAGAGCTGCACCAGGAGCGGCGTGCCGCGGATGACCTCGACATAGATCGTGGCGATGATCCGGGCGATGCGGCTCCGGCTCAACCGAGCCAGAGCCGCGATCAATCCCAGGACCAGCGCAATCGCCATGGCGACGACGGAGAGCTCCACCGTCACCACCGCGCCCTTGAGCAGGAAAGGCATGACCTGCTCGAAGAGGCTAGGCTCCTGAACGCTGTCCAACTGGCGGCCCTACCTTCTCAGCTCTTGGGCGGGAAGAAGGGAATGCCGTACTTCTCCAGGATCTTGGAGATGGTGCCATCCGCGATCAGGGCGGCGATCACCGTATTCAGCTCGGCTTTGAGAGCGGTGTCTTCCTTGCGGACGCCGACGCCGGCATTCCATCGCTCTTCGGGAATGTAGTCATGCACCACCTTGATGTTCAGCGTCGGGTCCTTCTGGATCGCCCAGGCGGCTGACGGCGCTTCGAGATAGGTGGCGTCGATACGCTTGTTGTTGAGCTCGAGAATGATGGTGTTCTGGTCGGGATAGACCACCACATTCTTGATGCCGGCCTTCTCGAGGAATTGCACGGTGACCGAGCCGGCCAGCGCGCCAACCTTCTTGTCCTTCAGGTCTTCGACCTTATGGACCGAATCATCGCTCTTCAGGACCAGAATAGTCTCGCCCGACGCGTAATAGGGATCGGTGAAATCGATCACCTTCAGTCGCTCTTCGGTGATGAACAGGCCGTTGATGATCGCGTCGCAACGGCCCGAAGTCAGAGCTGGGATCAAGGCGTCCCAGGTGACCCAGTTATACTCGGCCTTCACACCCATCTTCGCCGCCATGGCGCGGGCGATCTCGACCTCGAAGCCCGGCGTGTTTGTGTCGGAGCTGGAGTAGGGCAGCAGGCCGTCGACACCGCAGACCTCGAGCACGCCCTTGGCCTTGGTCCGGGCCAGCGCATCGTCCGCCTGGGCGGCATTGCCGATCGCGAACGCACTCAAAAATCCCATCAGTGCCAGGGCGCCGAGGCCGCTGGTCGCCGTCAATTTTCGTCTCGCACTCTTCATGAGAACCTCCCCCATCACCGCCCGGAACCGACACGCAATCCGTGCCGCAGTCGCGGTGGCTGTTATCGTTGTCCATCGGGAGCCTGTCCCTCTGGGCCAAGCTCCCGCGCGAAGAAGCTGTCTCGGCTCTGTTGCGACCCGAGGCAGTGATGCGGCTCCTGGCTGGAGACGCATCGATAACCTAGATCGCGGGCTACTGCCGTAAAACCGCACAAATACTCATCGGCACGATAACCGCACGTTATGAAAGAGCCGACGAACGCTGCCTTTCGAGGCAGGATGGCTGCCGATTTTCCTGACGATCAGGCAGAAACCAGCCGCGCCGGCCGGCGCGATTCCGACGCGCGCAGCGGCGCTGTGTCGGCCAACAGCCAGTCATGGAAAATCTGCGCCGACTCCCGCACCGGCAGATCTGTCGGCACCACCAGATAGAACGCGGGCTTCAACCGCCGCATGCTGTCGATGGGCCGCACCAACGTGCCGGACTTGATCAGGTCATCGACGATATGGCCCCAGCCGAGGCCGATCCCCTGCCCGTTCAACGCCGCCTGGATCAGCAGCGGATAGTTATTGAAATGCAGACCGCCGGTGAAAGGCGGCGTCACCATGCCCATCGCGGCGAACCACACGGCCCAGTCGGCATCCTGGGAATTCGGCTCGTCGATATGAAGCAGGGTGGCACTGAGGAGATCGTGTGGATTGCGCGGCCGCGGATGACGATCGAGATAGGAGGGGCTACAGACCGGAAAGAGATCAATATGGAAGAGCGGCTGGGCGGTGATGCCGGCCCACTGTCCCATGCCGTAACGGATGCCGAGATCGATCCCCTCGGCTGCCAGATCCATGATCGGATCGGCCGCGATGATCCGCAGATCGATCTCCGGATGAATCGCGCGGAAAGCAGCGACGCGCGGCATCAGCCAGACAGAGGCGAGCGCGATGGTCGTGGTGATGGAAACCTGCGCCGGGCCCGCCGGCCGCCGCAGCTCGTCGACAATGGTCGCGATGTGATCGAGGCCGCTGACGACGGCATGCAACAGGCGGCGTCCCTGCGGCGTCACCTGGATCCCGCGATTGGCGCGCGCGAACAGCTTGATGCCAAGAAATTCCTCCAGGCCGCGGATCTGTTTGCTGACCGCGGCCTGGGTGACCCCTAGCTCGGAAGCGGCGCGCGTGAAATTGGCCAGCCGGGCCGCCGCCTCGAAAGTCACGAGGCTGGTAACGGGCGGCAGCTTGGTGCGGAGGTTCTTCATAACATCAGGTTATCGAGATTGGCAAAAACCTTAGGAAACGGTCGTTTTCTTCTAGACCGATTGTTATGAATTGTCGAACGGGATGGCGCGGCGTGCCAAATCCCCTGGAAATCAGCGATCAATCGATCGGGCGAGCGACCAGGCCATCTCCGCCAGCGGCCGGGCCTTGCGCCCGACCTCGACCGCCTGGGCGCTGGCCGCGGTGCCGTCGATGGCGCGCTTGGCGATGCCCTGCATGATGGCGGCGATCCGGAACTTGCTGAAGGCGATGTAGAAATCGAGATTCTCGATCCGCGGCTTACCCGTACGCCGGCAATAGGCGGCGACATAGTCGGCTTCCTCGGGAATGCCGAGCCCACGGAAATCGATCCCCGCCAGCCCGCGAAACAGGTCGGGCGGAATCCGCCAGGCCATGACGTGATAGGCGAAATCGACGAGGGGATCGCCCAGGGTGGAGAGTTCCCAATCGAGGACGGCGAGCAGCTTCGGTTCGCTCGGGTGGAAGATGATGTTGTCCATCCGATAATCGCCATGGACGATCCGGGTCTCTCCCTCCGGCGGCAGATGACGTGGCAACCATTCGATCAGGCTGTTCATCGCCGGAATGGCCTCCGTCTCGGAGGCCATATATTGCTTCGACCAGCGGGAGATCTGGCGCTCCACATAATTGCCGGGCCGGCCATAATCGCCGAGGCCGACCGCCGCGGGATCGATCCGGTGCAGGCGCGCGATCGCATCATTCATGGAATCGAAAACGGCCGCGCGCTCCGCCCGCGAGAGTTCCGGCAAGCGCTGATCCCAGAAGACACGGCCTTCCACATAATCCATGACATAGAACATGCTGCCGATGACGCCCGGGTCGTCGCAGAGCGCATAGACATGCGCGACCGGCACGCCCGTCCCGGCCAGGCCCGCAAGCACCCGGAACTCGCGATCGACCGCATGGGCGCTGGGCAGCAAATGACCCGGCGGCTTCCGGCGCAGCACATAACGTCCGGAGGGGCTGGTCAGGCGATAGGTTGGATTCGATTGGCCGCCCCGGAACTGCTCGATCTCGAGGGGCCCGCGGAAGCCCTCGACATGATCGCGCAGCCAGGCTTCCAGGCGCGGCTTGTCGACCGGATGCTGGGGCGCCATCGTGCCGCGATTAGTCTCGCTCTCATCCATCGGCAAGGGCCGGATCCTTCTTCGCGTCGCTTCGATTGCTCTATGATCGCGAGCGGCGGCAGTGTGGCCCGTTCGGGAACAGGCCGGCAAGATCGGAATCGGACGGGTTCGATCGAAACCGCAGGGGGACAGGAATGAAAGACGATATTCGCAAAGTGGGCGTGGTCGGGGCCGGCTTGATGGGGGCCGAGATCGCGCTGACCTTTGCCCTCGCCGGCTATCCGGTGCACCTGGTCGATCAGACCGAGGAACGCCTTGCCGCTGCGTCGGAACGGCTCCTGACCCTGGTCAGGAAGGGCATCGCCCGCGGACTCTATCAGCCGGAGCAGAAGGAGGCGGTCTTCGCGCGGCTTGCCACCGCGACGGATCTCGACAGTCTCTCGGACTGCGACTTCATCACCGAGGCGGTGTTCGAGGAGGAAGCGGCCAAGGCCGGGATCTTCCGCGGGCTCGACCGTGTCTGCCGGGCGGATTGCATCATTGCCAGCAACACCTCGACGATTCCGATCTCGACCCTCGCCTCCTATGTCGGCGAAGGGCGCCGGTCACGGTTCCTCGGCACGCATTATTTCTCGCCGGTCTCGCGGATGAAGCTGGTCGAGGTGATTCCGGCCTTCGGCACCGCGCCCGAGATCGTCGCGCGCGTGCGCGAGCTCTGCGAGGAGGTCGGCAAGACGACCGTATTGATCAAGGACGTCACCGGTTTCGCCGTCAATCGCATGCTCCATGCCTTTGTCATCGAGGCCATTCGGCTGGTCGAGGAAGGTGTTGCCAGCCCGGAGGATATCGATCTCGCCTGCAAGCTGGCGCTGGGCCATCCGATGGGCCCATTCGAGCTGATGGATGCCACCAGCTCTCATCTCTGCCTGCAGGTGCATGAGATCCTGCACGACGCCTATGGCGAACGCTTCCGCCCGCGCCCGTTGCTCAAGCAGCGGGTGAAGGCCGGCTTCGTCGGGGGGCGGGGAAAGCCCGGCTGGCGCAAACGCGGCTGAAGCCGTCAGGCCGCCCTACTCCGCGGGCGCGTGGGCCGTTGCTTCGGCCGCCGTCCCACCGGCGCGCAGCCGCCGGAGCCAGGCGCCGAGCTGGTCCAGATAGATATAAACGACGGGCGTCGTATAGAGCGTCAGCGCCTGGCTGACGATGAGGCCGCCGACGATGGCGAAACCCAAGGGTTGGCGAATCTCCGACCCGGTCCCGGTTCCCAGCATCAACGGAACACCGCCGAGCATAGCGGCCATCGTCGTCATGATGATCGGCCGGAAGCGAAGCAGGCAGGCTTCGCGGACGGCGGCGACCGGATCCAGCCCTCGATGTCGTTCCGCCTCGATGGCGAAATCGACCAGCATGATGCCGTTCTTCTTGACGATGCCGATCAGCAGCAGCACGCCGATCAGCGCGATCAGGCTGAAATCGAAACCGAAGATCATCAGTGTGGTGAGCGCGCCCAGTGCCGCGGACGGCAAGGTCGACAGAATCGTCAGCGGATGGATGTAGCTCTCATAGAGTACGCCCAGGATGATGTAGATGACGACGATCGCCGCGGCGATGAGATAGGGCTCGCTGGCGAGCGAGGTCTGAAAGGCCTGGGCATTGCCCTGGAAAGTGCCGATCACGGTCGAGGGAATGTTCATCTGCGCCTCGGCCGCGGTTATCGCCGCTGTCGCCTGGCTGAGGGCGGCGCCCGGTGCCAAGTTGAAGGAAAGCGTGACCGCCGGGAACTGCGCCTGGTGATTGATCGACAGGAAGGCCGTCGGCATCGTCGTCCATTTGACGAGGGATAGCAGAGGCACCTGCTGCCCCGTCGTCGGGGAATGCAGATAAAGGCCGCTGAGATCCCTCGGGCTCGCGGCCTGATCGGGAGTCACCTCCATGACCACGTGGTAGCTGTTCAGCTGGGTGAAGTATTGCGCCACTTGCCGTTGCCCATAGGCATCGTTGAGCGTGTCGTCGATCAATTGCGGTTCGATGCCAAAGCGCGATGCCTGGTCGCGATCGATCGTCACGGTCAGAGTCGCGCCGCCGGTCTGTTGATCGGTTGCCACGTCGCGAAGCTCCGGCAGGGTCTTCATCTTCGCCTGCAGTTTCGGGGCCCATTCATTGAGCTCGTTCAGATCCGCGTCCTGCAGCGTGTACTGGTACTGGGTACGCGACAAGCGGCCACCGACATTGATGTCCTGTGCGACCTGCAGAAAGAGCGCCGCTCCTTCGATCTGGGCGAGCTTCGGCTGAAGCCGCCGGATCACCTGATCGGCCGAAACATCCCGCTGATTCTGCGGCTTCAAGGCGATGAACATGCGGCCGTTGTTCTGAGTCTGGGCGCCGCCCGAGCCGATGCTCATCAGGACGTTCGCGACCGCCGGGTCCTGCGTGACGATTTTGGCCAACGCGAGTTGGTGCTCGCGCATATTCGCGAAGGAAATGTCCTGGGCGGCTTCCGAGGTGCCGAAGATGAAGCCGGTATCCTGTTGCGGGAAGAACCCCTTGGGGATCGCCACGAACACGTAGCCCGTGGCCAGCAGGGTCGCGAAGAAGACCGCGAGCGTGATCCGGCGATGGGCGAGCGCCTGGTCAAGGGTCCGGTGATAGGCGTTCAGTAGCGCGTCGAAGGCATGCTCCGACATCCGGTAGAGGCGCCCATGCTTGACACCGGCCTCGCCGCGCAGGACGCGCGAAGCCATCATCGGCGTCACGGTGAGCGACACCACGGCCGAGACCAGAATGGTCATGGTCACTGTGACGGCGAACTCATGAAACAGCCGGCCGACGATCCCACCCATCAGCAGCAAGGGAATGAACACGGCCACCAACGACAGGCTGATCGAGACGATGGTGAAGCCGATTTCACCCGATCCCTTGATCGCGGCCTGCATCGGCGTCAGGCCTGCCTCGATATGGCGTTGGATGTTCTCCAGCATCACGATCGCATCGTCGACGATGAAGCCCACCGATATCGTGAGAGCCATCAGCGACAGATTGTCGAGGCTGTAACCCAGCGGATACATCAGAGCGGCGGTCGCGGCCAGCGCCAGCGGCACGGTCACGCTGGGGATGGCCGTGGCCCAGAGACTCCGCAGGAAGATGAAGATCACCAGCACCACGAGGGTGATGGAGAGGACCAGGGTGAACTGGATGTCCGAGATGGAGGCCCGGATGGTCTGGGTCCGGTCGACCGGCACCGCGATCTTGATCGAGGCCGGAATCGCGGCCCGAAGCCGAGGCAATGCCTTCTCGATCTGTGCCACCGTATCGATGACATTGGCGCCCGGTTGCTTATAGACCGGAAGCAGAATGGCCCGCGTGCCGTTCGCCCAGGCCGCGAGCTTGTCGTTCTCCGGGCCGTCTATGGCTTGACCGATGTCCCGGACCCGAACCGGGGCGCCATTCCGGTAGGCGACGATGATGTCGTTCCAGGGCTCGGCCTTGAGCACCTGATCGTTGTCGTAGATCGTGAAGGTCCGCGTGGCGCCGTCGATCGTGCCCTTGGCGCTGTTGGTGGTGGCATTGACCAGGCTCGCCCGCACATCCTCGAGAGACAGGCCGAGCGATGCGATCTTCTCCGGATCGATCTGGACCCGCACCGCGGGTTTCTGCTGTCCGCCGATGCTCACCTGGGCGACGCCCGAGATCTGGCTGATCTGCTGAGCCACGATATTCTCGGCATAGTCGTCGATCGTGGTCAGCGGCAAGGTGTCGGATGTCAACGACAGAACGACGATCGGCGAATCCGCCGGGTTGACCTTGCGATAGGTCGGCGGCGATGGCAGATCTTGTGGCAACTGGCCGCCCGCGGCATTGATCGCCGTCTGCACATCCTGCGCCGCCCCGTCGATGTTGCGGCTGAGATTGAACTGGACGGTGATGGCGCTGTTGCCGAGCGTGCTGCTCGACGTCATCTGCGTGACGCCGGGGATTTGGCCGATCTGGCGTTCCAGGGGCTGGGTGACCGACGAGGCTATGGTCTCCGGACTGGCGCCCGGAAGCTGTGCCGACACCTGGATGGTCGGAAATTCCACCTGCGGCAGGGGCGCAACCGGCAACAGCGGATAGGCCGCCACTCCGACCAGCAGCATCCCGGCCATCAGCAGCGAGGTCGCGACCGGGCGTTGGATGAAGACGTTTGAAATTCCCATCGCGTCTTCCTAGGGCGCTGTGCTGGAACTCTGAGTGGATGCGACCGTGGGTGCCACTGCCGGCGCGGCTCCTGCACTCCTGTCCTCGACCAGCGAACCCAGCTGAAGGCGGTACTGCCCCGCGGTTACGACCTTTTCCCCGGCGGCGAGGCCGTCTTCGATCACCGCAACGCCATCGGCAATTTGCCCGACCTTGAGCCTGCGGATATCCACAGTTCCATCGGCCTTGACGACGAAGACCGAGTAGCCATCCGGCCCCCGTTGAAGCGCAGGCGCCGGGATCGTCGTCACATTCCGTTCCGTATCGGCCAGCAGGCGGATATTCACGAACTCGCCGGGCCAGAGGGCGCCGTCCTTGTTGGAGAAGGTACCCTTCAGGCGAATCGTTCCTGTGGTTTGGTCGATCTCGTTGTCGATCAGCGCCAACCTGCCCGTCGCGATCTCCTTGCTGCCGTCGCTGCTCACGACGCTGATGGAAACGTCGCCGTTCGCCATTCCGTTGCGCACCGGATCCAGATCGTCCTCGGGCAGGGTGAAAATGACGGAGATCGGCGCGACCTGGGTGACCACAACCAGGCCGTTGGGATCGGACGCATGGACGATGTTGCCCTGATCGACAAGCCGGATCCCCGTCCGTCCGTCGATCGGCGAGGTGATGGTGGTGTAGTCGAGCTGTGTCTGGGCGTTGTCGATCGCGGCCTGGTCGCCGATGATCTGCGCATTGAGCTGGGCGACGAGGGCGCGCTGCGTATCGTCCTGCTGTTGGGCCGCATAGCCTTGCTTGGCGAGATCCTCGAAACGCTGCAGATCGCGCTTCGCATTGGCGATCTGGGCTTCGTCCTGCACCTTCTTGGCGACCGCCCCGTCCAGAACCGCCTGGAAAGGTCGCGGGTCGACGATCGCCAGCAGATCGCCCGTTTTCACGGTCTGACCTTCGGTGAAGGCCACTTTCTGCAGCTCGCCATCGACCCGGGGTTTCACGGTGACGGTATTGAAAGCCTGCACCGTGCCGAGACCATTCAGATAATGCGGCACATCGCGTGTCGTGGCGGTGGCGATCTGGACGGGTATCGCAAGGGGTGGCGGCGGCGCGGTCGCGGCATCGGATCCCGGCGCCCAACCGCTATGCCACCAGATCAGATAACCACCGCCGAGGATGACGATGGCTGCGAGTGCGGAAATCAGCCGCGGTCGCCGGCGCGATGAGGATCTCGGATTTGTCATCGGTAACTCTATCCAACGAGCCTGGACCACAGGATCGCCCCATCCGGGCCGCTCGAATCATTTCCGTTTCAGGACGACCGCCGGCGCAGGCCATGTAAGCGGAGGAAAGAAGTTCCACCATGCCCCTCCCTCCATCAAATGGTGCGCCGCAGCATTCGCGCAAATTAAGACGGGGACAGGCAGAAGGAGAGCGCCCTTTCCGATCTTTCATGACTTACATAAAAGGTCCGGCGAGGCGGCTCTAGAATGATCGGATCAGGACTGGAGAACTCCTGCTCCGGCGGGACCGGTACCGGCCCCGCGACAATCCCACGCAGGAATCAGCAGCCCCAATCCGGCGGCGAGGCGAGGAGCGTTTGAATGCCGGCGACATTGACCGGCCGGGAGAAATAGTAGCCCTGCCCGGCTTCGCAGCCGAGCGCACGCAGCTTGCTCAGATGCCTGTCCGTCTCGACACCCTCGGCGACCACTTCCATTTTCAAGTTGCGGGCGAGGCTCAGGATCGTGTGAACGATCTGAAGCCCCTCCTTCGCATTGTCCATCTGCAGCACGAAGGATCGGTCGATCTTGAGCACGTCCAGGGGAAAGCGGTGCAGATAGCTGAGCGACGAATAGCCGGTGCCGAAATCGTCGATGCTGATGCGCACGCCAAGGGACCGCAGCTGCTCCAGCACGCTGATCGCGCGTTCCGCATTGGCCATCGTCACGCTTTCCGTCAGTTCCAGCCGGACGGTTTCCGGGTCGATGCCGGTGTCCTCGATGATATGCCGGATCTGCGGCACCAGATCCGGCTGCGCGAATTGACGGCCCGATACATTGATGCTGATCGTCAAGGGCCGCTCGCGCGGAAACTGCAGCTGCCAGGCCCGTGTCCGCTCGCAAGCTTCGCGCAGCACCCACATCCCCAGATGGAGGATGAGCCCGGTGTCCTCGGCGACGGGGATGAAGTCGCCCGGATAGATCAGCTCCGTCTCGGATTTCTGCCAGCGCACCAGGGCCTCGAGTCCGGTAATATCGCCCGTGCGCAGATCGACGATCGGCTGGTAATGCAGGATGAATTCCTGGTTCTGAAGGGCCCGGCGCAGGTCGGTCTCGAGCGCCAGCTGGCCCATCGCCTGCACATGCATGGTCCGGTCGAAGACTTCGTAGCGGCTCTTGCCCAGCGCCTTGGCGCGGTACATGGCCAGGTCGGCATCGCGCAGCACCTCGTCGGCCGCCGCGTAACCGGTGGCGCTCAGGGCAATGCCGATGCTGGCCTCGACATAGATTTCCTGTTCCTGCAGCGTGAAGGGCAGGCGCAGCGATGCCAGCAGGCGATCCGCGATACGGACCGCATCGCTCAAATCCTGGATGTCGTCCAGCAGCACCGTGAACTCGTCGCCGCCGAGGCGCGCCAGGGTGTCGTAAGTCTCGCTCCCGCCATCGCCCGCCAAGCCGGAACCCACGGTCTCGGCGCGAAGGCGCCCCGCCGGCACCGCATTGGGACGTGCGACCATGTCGGTCTGGCGCAGCGAGGCCTGGAAACGGGTCGCCACCTCGATGATGAGGCTGTCGCCGGCCAGGTGGCCGAGGCTGTCATTGACCACCTTGAAGCGGTCGAGATCGACGAAGAGCACCGCGAAGTTCGCATCCGGATTGCGTTTGTTGCGCGCGATCGCCCGCGTCAGCCGGTCCAGGAAGAGCGCGCGGTTGGGCAGCCCCGTCAGCGGATCGTGGGAGGCATCATGGATCAACTTCTCATCCGACCGCTGCCGCTCGACCACGCGCCCGAGCTGGGTTCCGATCTGCGCCGTGAGCCACAGCAAGGTGGTGTCCGGCTGCAGCTGGGTGTCGGAGAAGAACTCCAGCACGGCGGCCACTTCGGTATGGACCATGACCGGAAAGCCGAAGGCGGATTTGAGACCCGCGGCTTGCGCCGACTTGGTGTGGATAAACCCTTCGTCGGTCGCCACGTCGACAATCCAGGTGGGCGTGCCGGTGGCGAGCACCCGGCCGGGCAAGCCAACCCCCGACAGATATCGCATCCTGTCCGTCTCCTGGTGGAAACCCTGCAAGCTTTTGGCTTCAGCGCCGCACCAGATGTTGGTCGAGACCATGCAGGGGGTCGCGTCGACGGCCTCCACCAAGCAGACATGGCCCAAAGGCCAGCCGGTGAATTCGCATATCCGGGCGATGGCGAATCTGAGCGCGTCGCGTACCGATGCGGCCTGGTTGGCGAAGACCGCGACGGCCTCCAGCAACTCGAGCTGCTTCTGCTTCTCGTAAAGCTCGCGCAAGCCGCGCTCGGCGATGCCCTCCGCCTCGACGCGAGCCCTGCGCTCGCGATCGAGACGTCGACGCAGCTTGTCCGTCTCTACGGCGTGATCTGCAATGGATCCGTCCATGGGTCGATCAGGCGGCCTGGCTGAAGGTGATGCGCATGGTGCATTGCGCCTTGCCGTGATGCATGCATTCGAGGTGGTCGACCTCGGCGGTTTCGTGGAAATGAACGGCGGCGCCTTCGATGAAGCCCTGCGCCAGCGCACAGAGGCGACGGAGCGAGTGGTAGCCCATCACCAGGCTCCCATCCTCGGCCGGCTTGAACTCGAAGGTCGGCACGTCGGCGCCCGGATAGACCTTGCGGACCTCCGGATGAATGATGTTGTTCACGCTGACGATGAAATTGCGCGCGGAATTGTGCGGCGTGAAGAAACCGGGATAACGCTTCGCCAGGAGGGGCATGGCTTCCCGCCCGAACCAGCGCTGCACCTCGATCTCTGAGATGCCCAGCGCCTTGGCGGCGACCGCGACCAGCTTGCCGATATCGCCGTCCGGGTAACTGCCGAGCGAGGTATAAGTGCCGTCGAGACCTGCCGCATCCAGCAGCGTGTCCCAGGTATCCTCGCCGTGATGCGCGATCACCACTTCTTCAAGCAGATTGAAAACGATGCCCTTCACGCGTCCCCCTGCTGGCAGCGGCGGTGGTCCCTGATCGCCGCGATACCAAAATTGTCCCGCGAGACGAGTTTTTTAGGTCAATAAGGCTGAAGAAAGCCTCAATTCCCTGGGAACCGGCCGTATATTGGGCACCGAACCGCTGACAACGGATCGCGATTCCCAGTGAGGTCGCCGCGGCTTATTGGTCGGACGTTCAATGTTGCTTGCCGTTTTCTCTCGTGATCATTCTCTTAATCACACCAAGACCTTGGAATAGTCTGCCGAGCGATCGGATCCGGCTGAAGGAGTGGCGATGAAAGTTGGCGGTGCGCCCAATCGAACCATCTGGCCCGACCCGGATGGGCGCTCCGTGCGCATCATCGACCAGACCCAGCTGCCTTTCGCCTTCGAGACCGTCCGGCTGCGAGACGTCGAGGGGATGGCGCGGGCCATCCGCGACATGCTGGTCCGGGGCGCCCCCTTGATCGGTGCCGCCGGCGCCTATGGCCTGTGGCTGGCGGCGCAGGCCGATCCCGGCGACGACGCGCTCGACCGGGCCCATGGCCTCCTGGCCGCGACCCGCCCGACCGCGATCAATCTGCGCTGGGCCCTGGATCGGGTCCGCGAGGCCTTGCGGAACCAGCCCGCCTTGCAGCGCGCCGACCTCGCCCGCCGTCTCGCGGCCGAGATCTGCGAGGAAGACGTCGCCATCAACAAGGGCATCGGCGGGCATGGATTGCGGCTCATCGAACAGGCCGCCGCCGGCAAGCCCCAGGGCCAGCCGGTCAATATCCTGACCCATTGCAATGCCGGCTGGCTCGCCACCGTCGATTGGGGCACGGC
>NZ_JBOHKS010000255.1:0-7083 GCF_050729195.1 Hypericibacter sp. | reverse complement strand
GCTTATACCCCGGTCGACAATGTGTCGGAGCTGACGGCGCGAACCAACGACGAGGGCTGGGACACGGTGTTCGAAGGCTGGCTCGAGGTCAGCAACGTCAACGAGAAGGATGCGATCCTGATCTTCTCGGTCGGCGGCGGCGACGCCGAGAAGAACGTCTCGCCCAATCTCGTCAAGGCGATCGATCTGGCCAAGCGGCGCGGCACGAAGGTCTTCGGGATCGTCGGGCGCGCCACCGGCTACACCGCCAAGAAGGGCGACGTGGTGGTCGTGATTCCGGCACCGAACGCGGCACACATCACCCCGCAGAGCGAGGGCTTCCAAGCCGTGGTGTGGCATTGCCTCGTCTCCAACCCGGTCCTGCAGCGCCGGGCGACGAAATGGGAGAGTGTCACCGCCACGAGCGCAGCTCCGCGGTGACGGCCACCGCACCGCGCCGGGCGGTGTTCTTCGATCGCGACGGCACGCTGAACCAGGCGGTGATCCGGGACGGCCACCCCTACCCGCCGGCCGCCCTGGCGGACATGATTCTCATGCCGGGCGCCGTCGACGCGCTCCAGCGACTGAAAGCCGCAGGCCTGTTCCTGGCGGTGGCGACCAACCAGCCGGATGTGGCCAAAGGCCTGACCTCCCGGGCGACGGTCGAGGCGATGAACCGCTGGCTGGCGGACCGGCTGCCGATCGACCATTTCGAGGTCTGCTGGTGCCTTGAGGGGCCGGACTGCAAGTGCTATAAGCCGCTGCCCGGCATGCTCCTTGACGCAGCCGCGCGACACAATATCCGATTGGACCAGAGCTTCATGGTCGGGGATCGTTGGCGCGACATCGGGGCCGGAAAAGCCGCCGGCTGCCACACCATATGGTTGCGTAACGACTATGACGTCCCGCGGGAACGACCCGATCGAATCGTGTGCTCGCTCGCGGAGGCGACGGACATCATCCTCCAACAATCTTAGATAAGGTCTTACGACCGATGGAACCCGTGCCCTCGATCTCCGATCTGCGGATCAAGATTTTCGCCGACGGCGCCGACCTGAACGGCATTCGCGAAATGTACGCGAAGCCCTTCATCAAGGGGTTCACCACGAACCCCACCCTGATGCGCAAAGCCGGCGTGAAGGACTATCGCGCTTTCGCGCGCGAGGCGATCGCGGCGGTGCCGGATCGGCCGATCTCCTTCGAGGTCTTCGCCGACGATCACGCGACGATGGAAGCGCAGGCCATGGAGATCGCTTCCTGGGGCGCCAACGTCAATGTGAAGATCCCCATCACCAACACAAAGCGCCAGTCCTCGGTGCCCCTGGTCGGCCGCCTGTCGAAGCGCGGCGTCGCCGTCAACGTCACGGCGATGTTCACGCTGGACCAGGTGCGCGCCACGCTGGAAATCCTGTCGGCCGATACGCCGGCGATCCTCTCGATCTTCGCGGGCCGCGTCGCCGACAGCGGACGCGACCCGATGCCGATCATGACCGAAGCGGTCCGGCTCGCGGCGAAAGGCCATCCCAAGGCCGAGGTGCTGTGGGCGAGCCCGCGCGAGGTGCTCAACCTGTTTCATGCCGACGTTTGCGGCTGCCACATCATCACCGTCACCAACGACCTGCTGAACAAGCTGGGATCGGTGGGCAAGGATCTGGAGCGCTTCTCGCTCGAGACCGTGGAGATGTTCTGGCGGGATGCCGATGCCGCCGGCTACAACATCCCGACGCGGGACGCCGCGCCGGTCCTGGCGAATGGAGCTCGTTCGTGAAGTTCAAGAATGTCCTGGTGACTGGCGGTGCCGGTTATGTCGGATCGCTGCTCGTCCCGCAGCTGCTCGATCTCGGCTATCACGTCACCGTCTACGACATCATGTATTTCGGCGATTACTTCCTGCCGAAACAGGATCCGGCCCTGCGCATCATCGAGGGCGATATCCGCGACACGGCGAAGCTGGCCAAGGCCTGCCAGGGCCAGGATGTGGTGATCTCGCTCGCCTGCATCTCGAACGATGCGAGCTTCGAGCTGGACGAGCATCTGTCCACCTCGGTGAACATGGACGCCTTCGAGCCCATGGTGATAGCGGCCAAGCGCGCGGGCGTGAAGCGCTTCATCTATGCCAGCTCGAGCTCGGTCTATGGAGTCTCCGAACAGCCCGATGTCACCGAAGACCATCCCCTGCTGCCGCTGACGCTCTACAACAAATACAAGGGCATGTGCGAGCCGCTGCTGTTCAAGCACCAGTCGCCCGACTTCGTCTGCGTCACGATCCGGCCCGCGACCGTCTGCGGCTACGCGCCGCGCCAGCGCCTGGATCTCAGCGTCAACATCCTGACGAACCACGCGATCAACAACGGCAAGATCACCGTCTTCGGCGGCACGCAGCTCCGGCCCAACCTGCATGTGCAGGACATGTGCGACCTCTATGAGCTGCTGCTGGAGCTTCCCGACGAGAAGATCGCGGGCGAGACCTTCAATGCCGGCTATCAGAACATGAGCATCATGGACATCGCGCTCACGGTGCGCGACGTCGTCACGAAGGAATTTCCGGGCCGGGGCACCATCGACATCGTCACCACGCCCACCGACGACATCCGCAGCTATCACATCAACTCGGACAAGATTCGTCGCATGCTGGGCTTCTCGCCGAGCCATGCGGTGGAGGACGCGGTGCGCGACCTCTGCAAGGCCTTCAAGGCCAACAAGCTGCCCAACAGCATGACCGACGACCGGTATTTCAACGTCCGTCGTCTGAAGTCCCTGCGCGCCGCATGACCGGGAAGCCTCTGGCCGTCGTTACGGGCGGGGCGGGCTTCATCGGCAGCCATATGGTGGATCTGCTGGTCGAGCGCGGCTTCCGCGTTCACGCGATCGACAACATGGTCGGCGGCCGGGCCGCCAATCTGGCCCAGCATGCCAGCTCCGGCGACGTCGTCCTGGAGACCCGCGACGTCCGCGACATCAAGCCGGAGGATCCGTCCTTCCGCGACGCGCGCTTCGTCTTCCATTTCGCAGGCATCGGCGACATCGTCCCGTCGATCGAGCGGCCGGCGGAGTACATGTCGGCGAACGTGCAGGGCACGGTCGCCGTGCTCGAGGCCGCCCGGCAGTCCGGCGTGGCCAAGTTCGTCTATGCGGCATCCTCCTCCTGCTATGGCCTCGCCGCGACGCCGACGCGCGAGGATCACCCGATCAACCCGCTCTATCCCTATGCCCTGTCGAAATATCAGGGCGAGCAGGCCGGCTTCCATTGGCACAAGGTCTATGGCCTGCCGGTAAATTCGGTCCGCATCTTCAATGCCTATGGCACGCGCTCGCGCACCTCCGGCGCCTATGGGGCGGTGTTCGGCGTGTTCTTGCGCCAGAAACTCGCGGACAAGCCCTTCACCGTCGTCGGCGACGGCACGCAGCGCCGCGACTTCCTCTATGTCACGGACGTCGCCCGCGCCTTTCTCGCGGCGGCGGAGACCGATCGTGTCGGAACCTTCTGGAATCTGGGCGGCGGCAATCCGCAGTCGGTCAACCGCCTGATCGAGTTGCTGGGCGGCGACAAGACCTTCATCCCGAGGCGCCCGGGTGAGCCGGACGTGACCTGGGCCGACATCGGCAAGATCCAGCGCGAGCTGGGCTGGGCGCCGGCGGTGAGCTTCGAGGAAGGCGTGGCAAAGATCGTCGCCACGATCGACTATTGGCGCGAGGCGCCGCTGTGGGATCCCCAGTCGATCGCCAGCGCCACGGAAACCTGGTTCAAATTCATGCAGCAGGCCGGCCGGGAGAACGCATAAGTCATGGATGCACAAAGCCGCAAGCTGGTGAATCACAAGATCAAGACGGCGCAGGAAGTCGCCGCCATCATCGGCCCGCGCCCGCGCAAGAAGCGGGTCATCATGTGCCACGGCACCTTCGATGTCGTGCATCCCGGCCATGTCCGCCATCTGCTCTACGCCAAGAGCAAGGCGGACCTGCTGGTCGCGAGCGTGACGGTGGACGCCTATGTTACGAAGGCAATGCACCGGCCCTACGTTCCGCAGGATCTACGCGCGATCAATCTCGCAGCTCTGGAAGCCGTGGACTATGTCGTCATCGACCCCCATCCGACACCGGTTGAGCATCTGCAGATCATTCAGCCGGATTATTATGCCAAGGGCTATGAATATTCTGGCGGTCACAATCCGAAGACCCAGGAAGAAATGCGGATTCTGGAAAGCTATGGCGGAGAAGTTCTCTTCACGCCGGGCGATGTGGTCTATTCCTCCTCTCGTCTCATCGAATCCGGACCGCCCGATATCGGCATCGAAAAGCTGATGCTGCTGATGGACGGTGAAGGCTTCGGGTTCCAGGACCTTTACGACCTGCTGGACAGCCTGAAGGGGGTGCGGATCCACGTCGTGGGCGACACCATCGTCGACAGCCTGACTCATTGCAGCATGATCGGCGGCATGACCAAGACGCCGACCATGAGCGTTCTCTACGAGAACAAGGTGGATTATGTCGGCGGCGCGGGCATTGTCGCCAAGCATCTGCGTGCGGCCGGCGCGGACGTGACCTTCTCGACCGTTCTCGGCAACGATGCACTGAAGGATTTCGTCCTACAGGACCTCGAGAAGGCGGGCGTCAAGGTGCGCGCCATCGTCGATCCGACACGGCCGACGACCAACAAGAACGCGATCGTCGCCCGCGATTATCGCCTGCTCAAGATCGACACGGTCGACAACCGCTCGATCTCGGACAAGATCCTTGCCGAGTTCCGCCGCGATATCGCGGAAACAGAAGCGGATGTCGTCTGCTTCAGCGATTTTCGCCATGGCATCTTCAATCGCATGACGGTGCCGCGCCTGATCGAGGTGATCCCCGAGGGCCGCATGCGCGTTGCCGACAGCCAGGTCGCGAGCCGCTGGGGCAATATCCTGGAGTTCAAGGGCTTCGACCTCATCACGCCAAACGAGCGGGAGGCCCGTTTCGCGCTGGGCGACCAGGATTCCGCAATCCGCCCGCTGGCGAACGCGCTGTTCGAGCAAGCGCTTTGCAAGACCCTCATCCTCAAGCTGGGCGATCGCGGCGTCATCACCTACCGCACCATGCCGCCGGACGACGTGCGCACCGTGGTGGCGCTCGACAGCTTCGCCAACAAGATCGTCGATCCCGTGGGCGCCGGAGACGCGCTCCTGGCTTATGCCTCGCTCGCTTTGTTTGCGAAGGGCAGCGATATCATGGCGGCGATCCTCGGCAATATCGCGGCGGGGGTGGAATGCGGACGCGACGGCAACGAGCCGGTGACGCCGGACTCCGTCCATCAGCGCATCAAGGAACTCGAGCGGGTCGCCAACCTGGCTTGAGCATCGGGCACAGCGGCCGAAAACACGGTTTCAGCCCCGCTCCATCAGCGTTCGGATACGCGCGACCACGGCGCCCAGCTCGTCGGGCAGCGGCCGATTGTTGAGCTTGAAAGGGTCGCCGAACCAGATGGCGTGACCCTCTTTGATCATCAGCCGGTGGATTGCGGTCAGGTCGCGGTCATGGCCGATCGCGCCCAGCCGGCTGGCCAGCTCCGCGAAACCCCGCCGCAGCCGGCGTGCGAGCCGCTTCGGCAGCAGTTGCGCCACCCCACCGAGGATCCCCGATCCCAAGGAGGAGGAGAGCGGTAGCGGATAGATCGCCAGGGGTTTACCGAGGCGGCCGATTTCCATCAGCATCGAGACGCTGTCGCTGGTGACGACGAAGCGGTCCGCCAGCCCGAGCAGGGCGCGATAGGGATTGCGCCCGCCGCCCGGGCTCCAGCGATGCAGGATCGAGCCCGGCGGCAACATCCGCTCCAGCACGGCGATGACGGCATCGGGCGTGCGCCGGCTCGTGGTGACGATCAGCGTGCCCTGCTCGCGGGCAGCGAGATCGGCGATCCCTGAGGCGAGCTGCCGGGCCACCGCTTCGTCGAAGCGCACGGCCTTGGTGCGTCCGCCCACCATGACCGCGATCAAGGGCCGCGACAGCGGCTCGAATTCCCGCCGCCAGCTTTCGGTCTCGGCGGCAATGGCGGCCATGTCGATGCGCTGCAGCGGGAAATTGATCCGCAGCAGGTTGGACTGCGGCGGCAATCGATATTGAACCGAGGCCACCGCCAGGTCGAAGCGGTCGAGCATGCGCTTGGGCGGCCCGATCAAGGCAATGCGGGTTCGCCCTTGCGATTGTTCCTTGATCCAGAGCGCCACCATCGACATCCGCCGGCCGATGGTGATGACGAGATCAGGCCAAGGGGCTTCGAGCGGATCGGATTTCGCCGGATCGACGTGATGGATCGAGGCGGCGACCCGGGGCTTGGCGTCGGCGAATTCCGGCCACACGCCGATCTGCTTGGGCGTGCTCGGCCAAGGCAGCGCATCGGCGACCACCTGCAACTGCGCATTGTCGCCGGTCTTGTCGGACATCAGCAGCCAGACAACGGGCGATGGACGAGACCGGGCCGGCATCGACGCGCTGGTCTTGGGGTCTTGCGGCATGGCTGATGAAGGGCCTGGCACGATCGATCGTCTGGAGGGTCAGCGCGCTAAGGCGTGCCGGGAAGCATCGGCGCGGCCGCCGAACCGACCGCATCATGCGGGCCGGAGCGGGTCTTGTGAACAGAATCCGCACCGGGCAAGGGGCGACCGAGCAGCGCGTAGACCCGTGCCACCGCACGGTCCAGGTCCTGCAGGGGCGCCGGGTGCCAGGGGCGCGGGTCGGACGCGCCCAACCAGCGCGCCCGGCCCAGGGCCACGAAGCGGTCCTGGGCCAGCCGGATATCGCGGCTGCGATTGATCCGCCAGGGCGGCAGGCCGATGGCCAAGGCATAATGAAGCCCGGACAGGCCTTGATCCCTGAGTTGAGACCAGCGCCACCATTGCCGGATTCGCGGGTCCTTCGCGCGCGGGCCCCGCATGGCGGCCGGGCCGCCGCCGAACTCGAACATGAAGACCGGGCGCGCCGTCGCGCAGGACTCGGCCAGCATCGACAGGCTGTCGGCCGTCACGATGAAACGGTCGGCCAGGGCCAGATATCCCAGATAGGGATTCTCGGGATCGGATGGACGCCAGCGGTAGAAGTTGTGCGGCACCTCGATCGCGCGATCGAGGG